>CAYZXR010000006.1:0-11217 GCA_964482475.1 uncultured Planctomycetia bacterium
AAACTGAGACGATAGTCGTTATGCAGGTTGAAAAGGATGAGAGTGACGCTAAGGTTAGTGAGAACATAGTATTTAAAGAAAAGCATGATAAGTCATTTGAAGGTCGAGCTGAACCCAATGAGGGTATATTCAAGGCTGTTCAGGATGAGATCGAGCGGGATATTAAAGATAGGCGGTTTGACAGATTAACAGGGAATAATTTTAACGCGTCTATCAACGTGCCCGGTGGTTATAGGTTAGTACGTCGTCTTATAGAACAAGCGATGACAAAAGGTGCGGAGCTTGAAGTTCAATATTTAGAAGCGTTGTTGAAACTTTTACAAGCCGCGGGGATTAAGGGTAGGGACGCGAAATTAATAGCTGTTTGGCTGGCGCTTTCGGACGCGTATTTCAAAAAAGGCGATACGAAAAAAACTGAGAGATCACTTAAGGAAGTGACCACTCGTATCAAAACTATTAAGAATTTAATGCCCTATGAAAGATCCATTCAGATACTGCTTTCCATTTCGAAACTCAAACTTAAGACTGAAAATAATGACAGATTTATCAGCGCGATAGATACGCTACAGAGTGCTATAAATAAAATTGCAGAGTTAAAGACAATTTCAGGGTATTTTGATAGCGGTTCTTTTGAAGAAGCTCTTTCTGTTTTTGTTCTAATAGCGGAGGAAACCGCTCAAAAGGAGGCAAGGCCGAACATTCAGGCGATAGCGGCTAGCTTTGCCGCGAATATTGATTCTATTGATAAAGCGAAACAGCTTCTGGAGGTTTTAAAGACAGGCTATCCTAAGATATTTTTCAATGTTGCCGCGATGTTTTTGGGTGATGCTAGCTTGCTGAAAAATGATGATAAAAAAGAACTTGTTGTTTATATATCAGAGAATATTAAAGAGATGGACGTATCTGAAGTAACTGAAGACGACCGGAAAGCTCTTGTCGATGAGTTGAAAGTATTTACGAAGTTTGACGAAAATAAAGTATCGGGCGCCGCTTTAATATCGGTCGCTTATCTATTATTGGCTGATGATCCCGCCGATGCCGAAAAGTATTTTAAAGAAGCACGTAAAAAAGACAAGGGGTTTTCGGGTGAAATCTTCAGTAAACTGGCGTCCATGTTTGAGGAGAAAACCTTGTTTAACTGGAAGAGCCGTTATTATGCCATGCGCGCATGGAGACAAGGCCGGAAGAAAACAGCGGAAGACGTTGTGAAGAAGGCAAATAAATTGGCGCGAAAGAAGTGGTTCGGGAATACGACGAAAGCTATTTCTTTATATGAAAAAGCTATATCAATGGATGAGACCTTAGGTAATGATGAAAATATTCGCATGCAACTCGCTGGATTGTATAAGAAAGAAAAGGGTAGTTTTATGACGAGGTTGTGGTCACGGTTGAGTTTTTGGGGATATAAAAAGAGAGAGCTGAACAGGAATATAGACAATTTAAAGAAGGCTTTGGCTTTAGCAGACGATGCTGACAAGCAAACGATTCGTGATGAGCTTATCAAGCGATATGCTACATTATTCGAATTGGTAAAGAATAAACGGTATTTAACACAAGACAAGAAAAATAAAGATTGGTCTGTAATAAGAAAAGAGCTTTCCGATATAAAGACAAATATTGGTGGAATGTACCTGGCGAACGGTTCGAAAGACCAAAGCGTAGCATTTTTTAAAGAAGCTTTAAAATATGATCCCGATAATAAGGAAGCCGAATCGGGTCTGAGTGAGGCAAAAAAGGGTTTGGATGCAAATGAAGTTATTGCCGAAGCCGCAGCTTTTGTGAAGGCGGGTGAACCGGAAAAAGCTTTGGAAGCTTACGATTATGCGGTGAAACTTGATGATAAGAAAAAAGAAGAGGTCGAAGTATTGAAGGCTGCCATACAAAAAAAGATGGCTGTTAACGAAAGAAAAACAGATGAACTTACAGATTCTTTTCTATGGAAGGCATATGAGTCTGAATATAAGGCCCTGAACGACACTAATGACAAGAATTATGAAAAAAGGGTCGCACTTTTGAAACGCGCTTCATCAGGTTTATCAAAAGTCGGTCGTGAGATACTTGATGAACGATTAGACTTGTTTGAGGTGTGGATGCGGAAGCGCGTGACACAGACTAATGAAAAAGAACAACGAATATTGCGTAATGAGGTTATTGTAAAGACACTTCAATTGTTTGGTCAGGTGGAAGCGCAGGCGACAGCTGAAATAAGACTGAGCGCGGCTGACAAAGCGCTGAATGCCGGAAAAATAAGTTTGGCTTATGAACTCTATAGATCGGTAGATACTTCTTCAAAAAAATATAGAAGGAAACAGAAAGACAGAGCTAGACTTGGTATAGTGCGATGCTATATAAAGACAAGCGGTACGGATAAAAACATTTCTAATCTAGAGAATGTTTTCGAGAAAATAGACGATCAGGACGTGAGATCAAAAGCCGCGGTAGAACTTGCCGATTGGTATCTTTTGAGATCAAGGAGAAAAAGAGGACAAGACGCTCTGAATGATCGTAATTTGGCCGAAGAGAAATATAGTGTCGCGATATCAGGCAACGAACCTGATTCGGCGGCGGTCAAAGCCTATATTGATTTTCTTGAAGAAGAAAAGAGATTTGATGATATTTTCAATAAAGTGCATTTGGCTAAAGCTAAAAAGGTTGTGCAGGATACCTTCGATACTTATCTGTTTATAAAACTGGCCAAATTATCTGTACGTGGTGATATCTCAGAAAGATCTTTGAATATGCTTGAGTTTATCGCGAATAGTCTTCAAAATCCAGATTTTGTTGAAAATATTGGGGAAAAAGGTATCACGTATATGCTTGATGAGACAACTAAACTATTGATGTCTATCTGTTCGAAAGATGTTGATGGTCAATATGCGGATAGATTTAACGCGCTTTCGGCAATGTTTAACAAGGTCGGGGATACTATACGCGAAGATGAGATTTACAAAGAGAATCGGAAGATGTTATCAGCATTAACATTAGTAAACGGGTATATTAAAGTGATAACAGGGAATAGATCTGAAGCCATTAGAGATTTTAGGCAAGCATTTTATGAAGATACTTCGTGCGAAGGAGGTATGTTGTTAGGTATCATATTTGCTGAAACACTAACAGAAGATGGGAATATTAATAAAGCTGAGGAGCTTGCAAAGGTGCTTGTGACAGTGGATGTGGAACTTACTTCTTTGGCGCGAAAAGCTGTTTCTGAAGCGTTAAGTCGTAGAGGATTAGCTGCCAATGATGAAAATGACAAAGTATATCTTTTAGAAAAATCTGTAAAATATTGGGATAACAACATTGTCGCTCATAAGGCCTTGAGGGATATATATCGGAACAAGACGGATAAAGAAAATGTAAGCAAGGCACGAACGGAAAGAAAAAAGATTGACGATATTAGTGTTTTAATAGGCAGGGGAGAAAATATCGATCCTCCGGCGTTTACGCCTGTGGCGTTTAGAGATACCGCTATAGACGGTCTTCTTGGTGCGCCGATAGGTGAAACTATGCTTTATTTCGCGTTGCCACTAGCGATTGTTTGGGGAGTGTCACAAATCTTTGGTGTAGATGCCCTAGCTATTCAGGATATCGTTATACTAGCAGGAGCTTTACTTTTTGTGCGTGGTCATAATGATCCGGTAAAAATAGAAATTTATGGGAAAGTAAGAGCATATCTCGCGCCTGCTGTGGTAGCGACAAGCGCGATGATCTTAGCGGTTGCCATTACAAATCCGTTGGTGTTTTTGGTAGCTTTAACTGTTTTTCATTCGGTGACTAATCTTGTTTTTATGTCTCTAAATCGGTTAAAAGCCTTGCGTCCGGTGGGGTTCAAACTCGCACAAATAGGTCCTGCGGTTGTTGAGTCAGTGGCGATGAAAGTGGTGGAATCTCCTGCTATGGTTGTGCCGGTAAAAACTCAAATAGGTATTGTTTCTGAAGAAGATGTTGGAGCTATTGTAAAGCAATATAAAAACAAATATCCGGGGATTAGTGTTGAGGTAATCAGTTCTGATATGGCAAAGGTATGGGCTGACAAAGGCAAGGGCGATTTCAATGAGCCTATGCGTTTTGTGATTGATGTCGGCGATAATGTGCAAGTAATAGATAAAGTAATTGAGAAGGTAAGCGTGCAGTCACTTCTTATGCAACCGTGTCTGGCAGGTTTTAGCCCGGACAATTTGTCTACATTGTCGAGGCCGACACTTATTAGTATTTTCGATGTAATACAGGTATATCTTCCCGACGCGGAATCGAAAGAGCTTGATGGGATCTTTATGGCTAGGTTCGTTGAAAACCTTTCAAAAATGGATACGGTTGCGGTTAAAGTAGACCCAAGTACTGATAAATGGATCGGCGAGTATGCGCTTGCCGTGCAAAAATATGACCAGAATAGGTTGGATGAAGAGGCTGGTAAACAGGTCAAGAAAATGCAGGGAAATCTTGTGCAATACCTGCAAGGTAAGCCTGTCGATGATATCAGGAATATATTTGCTCGACAAGAAGCGGTAGCAGCGGCGTTGTACTGGAAGAGCCAGAAAGAATCGGAATTTATTGGAGAGGCGTTTGCTGTAATAGAAGATGCCAAAGACGGAATACCAGATGGCAAATTCGGTGTTCTGGCATTTGATGAAAGGCTTTTTAATAATAAATATACATTTGAAGATTTTCAGCAAATGGTTCAAAAAATCGCTCAAAAGACCAAAGCTGGAGAAAAGAGCAAGATACAAGTTATCGTATTCGGCGAGGGGGACGAAATGCAAACTCCAAAGCCGAAGAATGTGGAATATGTGTCGGTTAAAGATGAGGAAAACATAGTATCGAACATACTCAAAAATAACGATAACGTCATTTATGTAAGCATAGCGTCTATGCGGGGACCGGAGGATAAAATGATGGACATAAAGGAGGACATAAAGCAGGAGATAAAGCCATCATATGTTATTGTTAATGAATTGTCAGGAGTTGAAGTCAAACTGAATGTTGCAAGTCTTTTACATGCTGTCTCCGCAAAGAAACAGTGTTTTGTCGCCTATGGCGATATGGGTATGTTTGATAGAGACGCCATAGCCGAAATTAAAGAAATAATAAAGTCCCTGAGCGGCGTATTTTTTGAGATGCTTATGGATGTTGGAGCGGCGCTCACAGAGATCTTTTACGCCATAAAACAAACAGCCATAAGTGTGTAATCCTTTCCAAAATTTTATCCAGAAAATCAAGAAACATTATATTGTATCGTTTCGTGTCGTTGGTACGTCGCAGATTTGACTTTCAATAATTCTGATAGTATCCTCAAGGTATCATAAATAAAATTACTATGATTATTATTTAATAAAAGGGAGGAAACATGTCCGCGGATAGAGATAAGATAAACGAGAAAGTGCAACGAGAAAGTGAGTTTGTGGGGAAATTAACTGCTTCCATTGCGAACGTTATTGTAGGTCAGAAGTATCTTGTTGAAAGGCTTCTAGTGGGGCTCCTCGCGAATGGGCACATATTGGTCGAAAGTGTGCCGGGCTTGGCCAAGACGCTGTCTATTATGACGCTTTCAAAAGCAGTAGAGGCGAAGTTTCAGAGGATACAGTTCACTCCCGACCTTTTGCCGGCCGATATCGTAGGTACGCTGATATACAACACAAAAGAAGGTAGTTTTGAGGTTCAGAAAGGGCCAATTTTTGCCAATATTGTCCTGGCTGATGAAGTTAACAGAGCGCCCGGAAAGGTGCAGGCGGCGTTGCTCGAAGCTATGCAGGAGAGGCAGGTTACGATAGGGACTAAAACGCATAAGCTTGAAGAACCTTTCCTTGTTATGGCTACACAGAATCCCATTGACCAGGAAGGGACATACCCTCTTCCTGAAGCTCAGGTTGATCGTTTTATGCTAAAAGTTACTATAACTTATCCCGAACCGGAAGAGGAAATAGAGATACTGACGCGAATGGGGAATACCCAGACCGCATTTGAGACAAAACCCGTGATAACGCCGGCAGATATTTTGAAAGTCAGAAAAATTGTGGATGAAGTGTATGTAGATGAGAAAATAAAACAATACATAGTGCGAGTAGTCTTTGCTACTAGAAGCCCTGAGAAATATGGCCTTGGCGAACTTTCATCTATGATTCAACTGGGTGCCTCTCCACGCGCGAGCATCGCTTTGATGGTCGCGTCTAAAGCATACGCGTTTATTCAAGGGAGAGGGTATGTGACTCCGGAGGATATCAAGGCTATAGGATATGATGTTCTGCGTCATAGGATAATGCCTAGCTATGAGGCTGAGGCAGAGGACATGACATCAGAGGATATGATCAAGATCATCTTTGATAAGGTGGCGATACCGTAAATAGAAGTTCCTGTGAGGTGTAGGGGCGGGTTCCAAACCCGCCCTTGAAACTTGATAACATGGTAAATGGTCGGGGTACGGCATGCCGTGCCCTGCATAAGCTCTAAAGGCTAAATATGATTCCCAAAGAGATATTGCATAAAATAAGGCGAATTCAGATAACAACGGCGAAAAAGGCGACGGATGTGTTTGCCGGGGAATATCATAGTATTTTCAAGGGACGTGGTCTTGAATTTCACGAAGTGCGTGAGTATATGCCCGGTGACGCGGTCAGATCCATTGATTGGAATGTTACCGCGCGTATGGGTAGGCCCTTTATAAAGAAGCATATCGAGGAGAGAGAACTTACAATAATGTTCTTACTTGACGCTTCACGATCGAACTGGTTCGGTACGGTTAATACGCTCAAGAAGGACCTTGCGGCAGAGGTGTGCGCGGTTTTAGCTGCGGCGGCTACAAAGAATAATGATAAAGTTGGTCTCATAGTTTTTACCGACAGGATCGAAAGTTTTCTGCCTCCGAGAAAAGGAACAAATCATGTTTTTAAGGTTATCAGAGAAGCGTTGTATCACCAGCCAAAAGGTCGGGGCACGGATATACCGATGTGTCTCAGGTATATGGACAAGGTGCTTAAAAAAAAGACTGTCACATTTCTGATATCCGATTTTTACGATGAAAATCTCGAAAAACCTCTTTCAATCGCGTCGAAAAGACATGATATAGTAGCTGTTCATGTAACAGATCCACGTGATACTGTGATGCCGGATGTTGGTGTAGTTTGTTTAGATAATGCTGAAACAGGGGAAAGCAAATTTCTTGATACATCTGACCGATTTATCAGAGAAAAATATACTAAAAAAGCTTTGCGCCTTTCGGATGAAAGAAAAAAAATGTTTTATTCAGTTGGCATGGATAGGGTCATGATAAATACAGCTGAGTCGTACGAGGCGGCATTAATAGGTTTTTTTGAGAGAAGAAAAATGAGGAGAAATAGATAACGTGATATCTCGTGGCCGTGTAGTGGCATATGCTCTTATATTATTTCTAGTTATTTCCTTTCTTTTCTATCGAACATTTCTCGGGGATATCACCGCTAGAGCATTAGTCCAAATAAGCCCGCATTCAGCTCTCATAGGAGATACTGTGCGATATTCTATAAAGGTTGTTTGCCAAAAGGATTGTGAGATAGATTTCTCGGAAATAAAAAAAACCATGCATCTATTCGATGTTAGGGTCGGAAAAGTATCAAAACATATTGTTTTTAACAGAAAGAAAACGGTATGTGATTTTTTTTTGATAGCGTATCGACCAGGGGATTATCGCATATTAGGGGGTGATCTTTTTTGCACATTACTTGGTAGCAAGGAACGTAAGAAAATTGCAATGGATGAAAAAGTGATTAGGATCAAGTCTCTTGTCCGGGAGGATCTCGAAAAGAAAAGGACAATAGGGATAAACGCAAATATGACACATGGTGGATTGCCCGTAAGGTTTAGTACTGAGGGTGGTCAAGTCGCTTCCATGAAGGCTCCGATACGTTATCCGATAAAAGATACCAAGGGATTGCGTAAAGTGCGGGCTACTATGGATTATGTTTTTATATTATTTTATTTGGTTGCGGGCATGGCAGGAATGATGGTTCTAGCATGGATAGTCATTGCAGTGTTGACAGGGTTAAAACGAAAACATAGATCCGCATATGAGAATGCTAGAAGTAAACTTTGCGAACTTCAAAGTGAAAAACTTCTTGAGAAAGATAAAACAAAAGAGTTCTGTATATCTATTTTGTCTATTTTTAAAGAATATCTTTTGTTTAGGTTTGCCCTGGGTACCCCCGGTATGACTGCCGGAGAATTTGTGGAAGCAATTGACAGAATGAAAGATATTAACCCGGGTGACAAAAAATTTTTAATAGACAAAATAAAGTTGTGGGAAAGGGTTAAATATTCGCGATATTCGTTGCCAAATGTTACTTTTGATCCCGAGCTGAAAGATGAGCTTGATTTTTTGAAACGGACGAAACAAGTGGATGACGAGGAGTAGGAGCGGGTTCACCCCGCCTTTGGTGGGGGCACGGCGTGCCGTGCCCTGTAGAAGTAGTGGCGGCCCCCTGTGTCCGCCCTGAAAAATTCCGTGGTGGACAGGATACTGCATTGTGAGCTTATTATGAAAGTATGTTTAGAAAAGAGTAGATTATGGAAGGATTAATTTTTAAAGATCCGTGGATGTTGCTTGTGATCCCGCTAGCGGCGATTGTGCTGGTTTTTTTATGTGCTGGTCGCAGGCATGATGGGTTTGTGTTTCCTACGGATAAAGTGGTAGGTTCCTTTAAAACAAATCTGAAACTATGGCTTGTAGGGAAAACTGTATACGTGCGTGCGGCAGTTATCATACTTGCCGTTCTGGCGATGGCGCGTCCGCAGGCTCCTCGGGAAGACGTTATAAAGAAAGAAGGTATCGCTGTAATGATGGCGATAGATGTATCCAGCACGATGGTTGCCGATGATATCGAATTCGGTTTTGATGAAATGGCGCGACGAGGAATAGTGTTGGGAAAAAATACAAATGCTCGACGGATGAAACGTATAGATGCCGCTAAAGAAGTTGCGCGAGATTTTATAGAGCACCGGCCCGATGATTTGATTGGCCTCGTAGCGTTTGCCTCGGAGGCATTTGTAGCATGTCCGTTAACTTTTGACAAAGAATGGCTTATGGAATCGCTCGAGCGCGTGCAGATAGGTATGATAAAAGACGGGACCGCTATAGGGTCAGCAATTTTGGCCGGTATGAACTCGCTTAAAAATATCGGGACTAAAACCAGAATAATCATATTGCTTACCGACGGTATAAATAATTCTGGAAGAGTGCCCGCGCCTGTCGCTGCTGAAGCCGCACGGACACTTGGTATTAAAATATACACCATTGGCATTGCAAGTGAGGGAGAAGGGTTTCAGAGGGCTGAGGACGGCTCCGGCCGAAAAGTATATAAGCGCATGAAAATAGATATAGACGAAAAAGCGCTTAAAGAGATATCCAGGACGACCGGAGGTGAATATTTCAGAGCCAAAGATCTTGAATCTCTTAGGGGTAGTTATGAAAAGATCGACAAACTTGAAAGGTCAGGGATGGAGCAGAAAACATATGAGCAATATGTGGACCTTTTTCAGTATTTTTTGATAACGGCATTAATTCTCCTGTTTCTGGATATTGTTTTAAGTAATACATTGTTGAGAAGGATACCATAGATGAGATTCGGTAGTTTAAATATATTATGGCAGATGGCATGGATTGTACCCGTGTGTGTAATTTTCTATATTTATATAACAAAAAAAGAAAAAACCTTGATAGAAAAATTTACCCAGTCGAGCTTGTTGCCGGATATAGCGCCTTTTTATGATGCTCATGAAAAAAAGTTGCGGGCAGGTATTAACATTCTGGTTGTGATACTGATGCTATTTGCGTTGGCTAGACCACAATGGGGATTCTATTGGAAAGAAAGTAAGTATGAGGGGGGCGATATAATGATAGCTGTAGATACCTCAAAAAGCATGTTGGCTACGGATATGATGCCGGACCGTTTGAGTTTTGTGAAAGATGAACTGACACGGTTTGTGAAAAGATTGAAAGGTGACAGAGTTGGTCTTATCGCTTTTTCCGGCGAAGCTTTTTTGCAATGCCCATTAACCGCGGATTATGGGGGGTTCTTACTTGCGCTGAATGATCTGAGCATGGATACGATACCTAGAGGTGGGACTTCAATAGCTAGCGCCATTGAAGAGGCAAGGAGAAGCTATAAAGGAAGTATCACGAATAATAAAGTACTGATAATTATAACTGATGGAGAGAATACGGAAGGAGATATAGTTAAAGCGGTGAATGAAGTGATAAAAGATAAAATAACGGTTTCATGCATAGGGGTGGGGACCCCGGAAGGCAAAAATATACTGGTATTAGATAAGGAAAACCGAAAAACTTATTTGCGTGATCAAAATAACAAAATAGTCATATCAAAACTCAATGAAAATGCTCTAAAAAATATCGCTAAAAAGACAAATGGAATTTATATTTTGGCCACTTCGAAAGATTTTGGGCTAGAAAAAATATATGATCTACAGTTGGAGGGTCTTGAAGTTAAAGGCACCGGAGAGACGAAAACCAAAGCATATAGAGAGCAATTTCAATTGCCGCTGCAGATTGTGTTCCTCATATTGCTGTATGAATTTATTATCAGGAACCGCAAAGGAAAAGAAAGATCGAAAAGAATAAGCAATGAGAAAAAATAGAGGTATTAAAAACGGATTTTTGATAATCCTTGTATTAGCTCTTTTGTCGTTGTGCGTGTCCGTGAGCGCCGACGATGACAAGATACGTATGATGAAATTCGCGGATAAGATTTTTAAATCCGGAAAACATGATGAAGCGGGCGAAGTATATGAGAGACTTGCTGCTCAGTATCCGGATTCGGCGTTAATTAACTATAATCGTGGTGTTATTGAATATGGGAAAGGAGAATACAAAACCGCTATTAATGCCTTCATAAAAGCATTAAGCACAGAGAATATCCAACTGGAGAGAGAGGCTTTAAGATCGTTAGGAAACTGTTATTATCGGATGAGTGAGGAGACTGAGGGATCGAATATAGAACAGTCCATGGGGTTGTGTGATAAGGCGCTTAAGTATTATAAAAAAGCGATGGAACTGGATAACAGAGATAGGCGGTCGAAATTCAATTTTGAAACTGTCAATAGAAGAAAAGTTGCGTTGAAGACAAAACGATACGAAAAGGCGCCAGAATCTGGAGGAAAAGGGAATAGAGGGGAAGAGAACCAGAAAAAATCTCAAGAGGCACGAGACGAAGAGAGGAAACGTAACGAAGATAG
>CAYZXR010000006.1:11317-32022 GCA_964482475.1 uncultured Planctomycetia bacterium
CCGGGAATATGAGTGAGTCAAACGCACAACATCTTATTGACTCATATTGGAATGGTGAGGCACCAAGGAAAATCTTGAGAAAGAAAAAAGGCCATAGTAAAAAGAAAGTTGAGAAAGCTTGGTAAATTCGGAGTTTCAGGAGTCAATGTTTAAAGATGTTCTTATAAATTGATGAAATATACAAGATATGGTGATATGAAAAAAGTTATTTTATTAAGTTTATTGATGCTGATAGTCATATCGGTGTCGCTTCCGGCGTACGCGAAAGATGTGAAATTTCATCTTTCTTTGAGTGACAAGGAGACCGTGCCTGGTCGGCAGGTTATTCTTGACCTTATATTTCCGGGACAAATTGACATTCCGAAACCGGAGATACCGTTTATTAATGGGATTGACTCGAGATACAAAGGATTTGAGATTAAAGATCTTGAGGAGGATGGTATAGCATTGGATTCGGCTGTGTATTCATATGGACTTATGCCATCTAGGACGGGTGATATTGAAATTGGACCCATTATTTTTGAACATGCGGGGAAAAGATATATTTCTGATGTCGTTGTACTTGTGACGACTGAAAATGAGTCCCTAAATAAGAAGAAAAGAGGGGGAAAAAGCAAAAGGGACGATCTTTCTGGCAGGGTGTACATTGAAACGGATATTCCGAAAACAGAAATTTATGTTAATGAGATAATCCCAATCACCGTGAAGTTTTATTCTGATTGGCTGGATATAGAAGATCTTCAGGTTTCGGACACTCCGAGCGATGATTATATAGCGGACGAGTACGTATCTCTGCCGCCGAAAGTTGTCAATGTTGGAGATATGAAATTTGCCGTTCTGTCGTTCGGGAAAACATTTTTTGCTTTATCACCGGGAAAATTTGTCTTCGGTCCGGTGCGGACAATATTTAATGTGGTAAAAAGCAGCGATAAGCTTCTTAATGACAACGGTGATTTTTATGATGCTTTTATTGGTAGACGTAATAGCCGGACAATAGAGATGAATGGGGATGCTGTGGAGATCAAAGTTATACCGTTACCCAATGAAGGTCGTCCCACGGATTTCAGTGGAGCGGTGGGTGATTTTGCTTTTACGGTGTCGGCTGATAAAGATGAAATAAATTTGGATGGGGTGATAAAGCTTGATATTAAGATATCGGGAACGGGGAACTTTGACATGATCAAGTTGCCTGTGATGAGCAATATGCCCGGTATAATAGTTGATGAGCCTGTGATTGTCAGGGAAATGAAAAGTGTTTTTGCGGAACAGACGGTAAAAATAGTTTCAGAGGGTGTTGAAGAATTACCGTCGCTTGTTTTTCATTTTTTTTCTCCATCCAAAAAAAAGTATGTTTCCATAATAAATACTCCTATGCCGGTTAAGATATTACCTCCTGTTGGCAAAAAAGGTGCGATTATTGTTACACCTGTCCTTCCTGAACTGATAAAAGAAGGGGAGCACAAAAAAACAGGCATTATAGACATCAAGAAAAATCCAGGCACAATGATAAAAAGTGACCTATTGTTTTATAAAAGTGGTTTTTTTGTATTCTTATGGATCTTTCCACTTATTGTGGCCATTATCATTTCGATATTTAAAAAAAGAAACGACATTCTGTCAGGTGATACAGCTTACGCAAGGTGGTATCATGCTTCGAGATTTTCTTTGAGGGATCTTTCTAGGGCTAAATTCCTTCTCAAGAAAAATAGGGTACGTGAGTTTTATGATCATATTTTTAAAATGACACAGAGATATTTCGGGGTAAGATTTGGCGTACCTTCTGGCGCTATAAGCGGAGAAGTGGTGTTGAGACTCATTTTGCCGGAGATGTTGCAAAATCGTACGGTCAAACAGATAGAAGATATTTTTACGGATTGTTATTTTGCGAGGTTTACGTCTATTGAGTTTGATCTGTCTGATATGAAGAAAACTTGCGCTGATATAGAAGAAATATTGGTGTACTTTAATGGGATAAGGAATATATGAACAAGTGGAAGTTTACAATGCTACTAGCGCTGTTGATGGTATTTTTCTGCAGCGGAAACATTGCAAAAGCTGATGGAACGGAGGGTGTAGATGTTGCTTCTGTTTTTGAGGAAGCGGGCCGGTATTATGTGACAGGTGAGTATAGTAAGTCCATCAAGCTTTATGAATCGATTCTTGATGAGGGTTTTAAAAGTGGTAATTTATATTACAATTTGGCAAATGCGTATTTAAGATCAAAAAATATAGGTAGAGCCATATTGAACTACAAAAGAGCCGGGGAGTATATTCCGTTTGACAGTGATCTCCAGGCTAATTATAAATATGCCAAATCTTTAATGAGTCAATCTGATCTTGCCAAAAAGGACTTTTGGTTGATTCAATGGCTTAATATGGCAGTGGAATATGTTGCCCTGGGCTACATGATAAAGATAATTTATGTCTTGTATCTATTGCTCATTATTTTTATCGTTATTGTATATGTTTACAAGAAGCCCGGTACATATTCGAACATGGTTATTTTTGTTTTTATGGCCTTAATTTTGCTAATCTCTATACCCGCGAAAAATAAGGCAGAGGAACTTGAAAGAGGGGCAATCGTAACTGTGAAAATAGCCGATGTTAGACGTGAACCATTTAAAGAATCAGTTGGATATTTTCCTCTATATGAAGGTATGAAAATCACTATTCTGCGTCACAAAGGATGTTGGTATCGAGTAATGCGTCCTGACGGAAAAATAGGGTGGACAGAAGAGGAAAATGTGACAACATTGAACTAGGTTTGTTGCAAGTGTCTACCATCATCGATTTATATGAGTCATGGTGGTTTTGTAGCCCAGCTTTACTAACGATTAACGATATATTTTTTACAATCATACCCTTTGCGTGCTCGCCATGATAACGTATACTCGTTATATATGGGTTTGATCATAACGGTCTTGGAGGCGGAATGATCAAGAAGGGTGTAGTAGTTTTTCTGTTTACTCTGGCATGTTTTTTACCTCGCATTGCCAGTGGTGAGTTAGTCTCCTCGGTTTCCTTCGAAAAAAATATTTCAACAAATAATCTCGGTATTCCAACAGTTTTCAGCAATTTTTGCACAGAAGAATTCGAGCAAGAAGGCTATGTTAAAATTGCGATGCAGACATATCTTGAATCCGCTTCCTGTGGGCGTGAAGAATTTTCTATTGAACATTTAAGAAACTTCGCGCGAAATCATAAAGACAGTTTATTTAACGGTACTCATTTTTTCTTCGATGAACCATCGGAGCCGATACATTTTAAGTTGTCCGCGAAAGAGTATGGTGTTATGTGTAGAATATCTTCATCCACAAAAAGTGAAGATATTATTACCTACTATGTTGTTTTTACGCCTCAAGAAAATGAAGAGGGTGGGTTTCCCGTAAAAATATATACCGAAGACGCATGGTGCGGTGTTGAGGAGGCAGATATACCATTTGATGCCGTGCGTCGGGTAGGAAAAACATTGGCGCCGCCTGATGTATCCGCGAAGTATACACTATTTACATCCGTTGATATTTATAGGAATGGCACTGAGTCGCGTCAAGATATTAAGAAGTATGGTAGTAGATTCAATCTGGAAATAGTAAAAATGAATAAGGACCCGGAAGCGTATATCGCGAAGATCATAGAAGTGTTTGCGGTTAATCCTAATTTGGATCCCCGTACAGTTATTGTGCAGCTCCCAAAAGACTTTATCAACGAAGAATATTGGGGTGTGATAGATAAACTCGTAAATAAAGCATTGGGCATAAGGTTTATGATAATGGATGTTGCGGCATTCAGAAAGTCTCCGCAAAGAGCACAATGTCGGGAAGCTATGTATGCGGGTATGTTGTTAACAAGGAAGATAGAGAAAAAGTCACTAGAAAGAACGCCGGAGCTAAAAACATTTTTCAGGAACTATTTCGGGATTTTAACAGAGAAGGATGAGGGTGACACATATTTGGCGGATATGTGCATTGAAGCGCTTGCTCGTGGTGAAACTGATGCCTTTAAAAAAATACTATTTGTACCTATTAAGAAGAAAAGTATTAGCAGAGATAATAGGGAACTCACAAATGCTTTAATATTTGCGTGATACATGCGCATAATATAATGCGGTGTAGGGGCGGGTTCTAAACCCGCCCTTGACATGTTTAGGGCAGGTTTGGAACCTGCCCCTACGATGCACCATCTACCATTCACGATTTACAGCCCACCATTCATCACCCAAAACGGCTTGTAATATATCATTTCATGGGTAAACTAAAAGTATTCAGAAAGGACATACTATAAAGACAGGAGATAGATATTGTGAATAAATTAGTTTTATTGCGACATGGTGAGAGTGAGTGGAACAAAGAGAATAGGTTTACCGGATGGACAGATGTGGACCTCTCTCGCAATGGAATAAAAGAAGCGCGGGCGGCCGGTGACGCGCTTAAGAAAGAAGGTTTTCATTTTGATTGCGCGTTTACATCCGTGCTAAAGCGAGCCATACGAACGTTGTGGCTAGTGTTGGATCAGATGGATCTGATGTGGATACCCGTAGAGCGTACCTGGCGGTTGAATGAAAAGCATTACGGTGCATTGCAGGGTCTTAATAAAAAAGAGACGGCTCGAGAATATGGGGATGAGCAGGTTCTTTCGTGGAGGCGGAGCTATGATGTTCGTCCGCCGGCGCTTGATGCGGGAGATGCGAGATATCCCGGTAACGATATTAAATATAAAGAGCTTAATGCGGAGTTAATCCCGGTTACAGAATGCCTGAAAGACACCGTAGAAAGGTATATGCCTTATTGGCATGATGTTATAAGTAAAGAGGTCGCTTCCGGTAAGGAAGTGCTTATAGCGGCCCATGGCAACAGCTTGAGGGCGCTTGTGAAGCATTTGGATAACATCCCCGATGCGGATATTGCGAAAATGAACATCCCGACTGGCATACCGCTTGTATACGAGTTTGACGCTAACATGCGACCTGTGAAACATTATTACATAGGTAATCCCGATGCGGTAAAGAAAGCCATGGACAATGTGGCTAAACAGGGCACCCTTTAATGAATGGCAAGGGCGGGGTTACCCCTCCCTTGGTAGGGGCACGGCATGCCGTGCCCTGAATGTATAACCAATAAGGAGACATTTAAATGTTTAAAAAATACGTATGCGTAACATTAGTGACAATGTTTGGCGTGTTTTGTCTTAACAGTATCGCATCCGGAGATGAAATGGCATCTCTAAAAAAACAGATGGCGGCTATGCAAAAACAAATGGCCGAGCAGGCTCGTCAGATGGATAGGATGCAGAAAAAGATAGGAGAACTTGAAGCGAATAAACCAGCGGAATCACCTGTGGCGGCCGTGACACAACCTGCTAAACCGGCGGATAATGATTTACGTGTCTATTGGAAAAACGGAATCCGCATGGAAACCGCTGATGATAAGTTTAATTTGAAGATCGGTGGTAGGGTTATGGTTGATACCGCGGGGATGTGGGAAGACACTGCTGTTAAAAATGCCTTTGGTGCCCTTAATGCCAATGCGGAATTTAGGAGGGCGAGATTCTACATGAGTGGTGATATATACGAAGATTTTGTTTACAAGTTGCAGGTGGATTTCGCTAGTGGAGATGTTGGTCTTAGAGACGCGTATATCGGTGTGAAAGATATTCCATATCTTGGACAAATAAGAGTGGGACAGTATACGGAGCCTATAAGTCTTGAAAATATGACCAGTAGCAACTATATAACCTTTATGGAAAGAGATATGCCGGAAGATATACTTTGTCCGCATCGTAATGATGGTATTTCGTTCAATAATACAATGTTTGATGAGCGGGCTACTTTGAGTGTTGGGGCGTTTATGGATGCTGATGATCACGGTCTGGTGACTTCGAATGAAGTGAATTTTACCGGGCGAGTTACGGCATTGCCATGGTATGAAGAAGACGGCGCGAAACTTCTGCACCTTGGGGCGGCATACAGTTTCAGGAATGTCAAAGAGACACAGTATGCCGGTGATCCTGAAGCACATCTGGCGCCGGATTTCCTTGATACAGGTGTGATTGCTGTTGATCACGTTAATCTTGTGGGGCTGGAAGCCGCGTTAATATATGGACCTTTTTCTGTACAGGGAGAGTTTCTTGAATCGTTTGTAGATCAGAAAGATGGACCTTCCAATACTCATTTTGAGGGGGCGTACTTGCAGGCAAGTTATTTTCTGACGGGAGAACACAGAAATTATGATACCGCTGTTGCGGAATTTGGCGGAATAGCACCAAAGAGAAATTTTTCCATAAAAGACTGGTCACCCGGGGCCTGGGAAGTGGCTGCCAGATATTCATATTTAGATCTTAACGATGATAACATTAAAGTCGGAATACTGTCAGATGTTACTCTTGGCATAAACTGGTATCTCAATCCAAATATGCGTGTAATGCTGAACTATGTACACGCGCATTCCAATGGTAAAGGGAACGCTGATATAGCTATGATGCGGTTTCAAGTGAATTATTAGCGCATTGCGGGTGAAGACAAAAAGGAGGATATGTTATGAAAAGACATTTTTCAGGTGCTGTCATGGTTTTATCTATTTGTATTGTCGTGATGACCTGTTTTATGGCTCCATCGCGCGGTTTTGCCGCCGAGATGGGGGAAGGACCATTATCTTCATGGAATGATACTCCGGCCAAACAACAAATTGTTGCCTTTGTCGCGCAAGTAACTGACCCGTTAAGTGATTCATATGTTCCGGAGGAGACGCGTATCGCAGCTTTTGATCTTGATGGAACATTATTTTGTGAAAAGCCGTTGTATTTGCAAGTATTGATCGCGGCTGAAGGCTTGTATGACTTGGCCGAGAAAGATCTAACATTGCGAGAGGAATATCCATATAGTGGCGCGTGGGAACGGAATATGGATTTTATTTCTGACTCGAAAAATTTCCTGGAAATGAATCTAACCGCTTTTGCGGGTATGACACAGGAAGAATATCAAGCTTATGTCAGAGATTTTCTTAGTCAAGATCATCCTCGATACGGGGTGCCGTATGACCAGTTATTTTATTCACCCATGGAAGAGCTACTGAATTTCTTGCGTGATAATGATTTTCAGATATACATCGTCTCAGGGTCGCCGCAGGAATTCATAAGAAGCTTCTCTGTAGATATTCTTGACGTTGAACCGGAACGAGTGATAGGAGACACAATAAGCATTGATTTTGAGATACGCGATGGTGAGGTGGTTTATATACGCAAGCACGATTACGTAAAACCCGAGGTATTAAAAGCCGGAAAACCCGAGAATATTCGCATACGAACAGGTCGAAGCCCGATACTCGCTTTTGGGAATTCCAGTGATGATATTCAGATGCTTGAGTCCGCGGGGGGTGGCGGGTTGCCATCGCTGGCACTTACATTGCATCATGACGACGCTGAACGTGAATATGCCTACGATAAAGGCGCTGAAAAAATACTGACAGTCGCTAAAGAAAAAGGCTGGGTAACCGTAAGCATGAAAAAAGACTTCAAAACGGTGTTTGGCGATATAGCCGATTAATTAATACGCATTACTTTGAGACTATGATAAACAAAAAATACCTTTTTCCCGGAATCTTCCTGGGGGGAAGGTATTTCTTTGTCCGCTTTCGCTAAAGCTACGGCGGATTTCATCGAAATATTGACAATGAACAGACACGGCCCTATAATATATTAATAATACCAGTGGGTTTGTGTACATTAAGACCTTACAATGTGGAGGATGCTATGTATAGTGGAAGGGAAAAAAGAAAAAACAAAAGAATAAAGCAACAGTTTATGGTGAAGTTTAAAGAAGATCCGGCAGGCAAAGAAGGTTCTAGTGAGGGTGGATGGGAAATGGTCACCACAAGGAATCTTAGTGGCGGCGGAGTTCTTTTAAACTACAATAGTGCTTTAAAACCAGGGTCTGTGCTGGAGATGCAGATAAAATTTTCTTTATCAGAGGATGCGATAAATTGCAAAGGGGAAGTATTGCGATCCGATAAGAATGAGAATGCACCGATAGTGCAGATGGCAACGATGTTCACAAAGATTGATGAAAGAATGGTGAAACTTATTGATCGGGCTGCCGAAGAATTTCATTTCACAAAACCGCATCGGATTGAACAGTAATCACAATATAGTTGGTAATTAATTGTAGGGGCGAAAATTTTTCGCCCCTACTGCCTAACAATGGAGATATAATGAAAAAACGAAAAAAAGTAGCTATTCTTACCGGTGGTGGTGACTGTCCGGGGATAAACGCGGTTATACGTGCTGTGGTGAAAAAGCTTATTAACGAGCAGAATGCTGAAGTTATAGGATTTAAAGATGGCTATCACGGGCTTGTGCATAACAGACACCGGAAGCTTAATTACTCTGATGTTTCGGGCATACTAACGCTTGGCGGGACAATATTAGGTACGTCTAAGATAGCTAATCCATACCGATATGCGGTGAAAAATGGCAAAAAACTTGAGTTTAAAGACATGTCAAAAACTGTAATAAAAAACTGTAAGGATCTAAAATTAGATTGTCTTGTATGTATCGGTGGCGATGGCTCGCTGGGGATTGCCAACAGACTTTTTGAAGACGGCATACCGGTGGTAGGTGTCCCAAAAACTATTGATAATGATATACGTGGAACGGAACTCACTTTTGGTTTTGATTCCGCTGTAACCATTGCGACCTCAGCTGTTGATTGTTTACATACAACAGCCGAGTCTCATCATCGTATTATGATACTTGAAGTAATGGGGCATCACGCCGGTTGGATAGCCCTTCACTCCGGGATAGCCGGGGGTGGGGATATAATACTTGTGCCGGAAATACCGTATGATATAAATGAGATAGCGCGAGTGGTAAAGGCGCGTAATAAAAAGGGAAAAAGGTTCAGTATAATCGTGGTTTCCGAAGGGGCTAAGCCAAAAGGAGGCGATGTTGTAATAAAAAGGATGGTTCAGGCCAGTGCGGATTCTGTTCGTCTTGGTGGAATAGGTTTTGTATTGGGTAAGCAAATAGAAGAGGTGACCGGGCTTGATACACGAACTGTGGTTTTGGGACATCTTCAGCGCGGCGGGTCTCCAACGGCTTTTGACAGAGTCTTCGCGACAGGTCTGGGCGCGAAAGCCGGAGATATGATAGAGAATCACAGATTCGGATATATGGTTGGGCTCAAAAAGGGTGCTTTTGTTGAAGTTGCGCTTAAAAACGTCGCGAAAGGTTCCAGGACCATACCCGCCAATGATCCATTATTGAAAGTGGCAAAAGCTGTGGGGACGAGTTTTGGTGTTTAATATGAAATGGCTTATAGTTATAACAGCTTTATTTATAACAAGTTGTGCGTTTGGCGTGATCAGATTAAATGACGCGGACAATGGACGCAAATTGGAACTTCGGGAAGGTCAGGAAATTGTTGTCTCTTTGGAAAGCAACCCTACTACTGGGTACATCTGGGAGATATCAAATATCGGAGATGGTATAATTGCGCAAGTTGGTAAAACAACATATGAGTCTAAGTCTGATTTATTGGGTGCGGGAGGCATTCAGGTTTTTAGATTCAAGGCTAAAGGTGCGGGGCAGGTGGATTTGAATTTTGTGTATCATCGTCCCTGGGAAAAGAACGTCAAACCGGTCAGGACATTTTCTTTAAAAATAACAGTTAACGGGAGAGAGCAACATAACTCCCTCAAGTTTAGGAAAGGATAAAAATGGGTAAGGTTCTTATAATAGGAGCCGGAGGTGTTGGGAGTGTTGTGACACGAAAATGTGCCCAACAACCGGAAGTGTTTAGTGATATATGTCTGGCCAGTAGAACTCTTGAAAAATGCGAAAAGATCGCTTCTGAAATAGACAGACCTATTGAAACTTATCAGGTTGACGCGGATAATGCCGCGGAAGTTGTAGCGTTGGCTGAAAAATTTAAACCTGAGCTTATCATTAATGTAGCCTTGCCGTATCAGGATCTTTCCATCATGGACGCATGTCTTGCGACGGGGGTTAATTACCTCGACACGGCAAATTACGAGCCGCCGGACGAAGCTAAATTTTGCTACAAATGGCAGTGGGATTACCAGGACAGGTTCAGAGAACAAGGGCTTATGGCTCTTTTGGGTTCGGGCTTTGATCCGGGCGCGACGAATATTTTTAGTGCCTATGCGATGAAACATTACTTCGACGAGATTCATGATATAGATATCATGGATTGTAACGGCGGATCGCACGGGCAGGCTTTTGCGACAAATTTTAACCCTGAAATAAATATTCGTGAGATTACCCAGCGCGGAAAATTCTGGGAAAAAGGTAAATGGATAAAGACTGACGCGTTATCCGTTCATAAAACATTTGATTTTCCCGAAATAGGATCGCGTGAAATGTATTTAATGTATCATGAGGAACTGGAGTCTCTTGTAAAAAACATAAAGGGTTTAAAACGTATTCGTTTTTGGATGACTTTCGGTGAGGAATATCTCACACATCTTAGAGTGCTTCAGAATGTAGGTATGACCCGTATCGATACTGTAAAATATGAGGGACAGGATATTGTGCCGCTCAAGTTTCTTAAATCGGTTCTGCCTGAACCATCATCCTTGGGAAAGAATTATAAAGGCAAGACTAATATAGGATGTCTAATAAAAGGTGTCAAGGATGGGGAAGCCCGTGAAGTGTACATTTATAATGTTTGCGATCACGCTAAATGTTATCAAGAGGTCAAGTCTCAAGCGATAGCCTATACCACCGGTGTTCCGGCAATGATAGGCGCTATGCTGATGATGACAGGCGTGTGGTCCGGAACGGGCGTATTTAATATGGAAGATCTCGATCCCGATCCGTTCATGGAAAAACTAAATATTCATGGTCTTCCTTGGGTGATACAGGATAACCCCGGACGATAATAAATTCTATGAATATGATCTCAAAAGTTCCTATTACTCCCTGCTATGTTATTGATGAAAAACTGCTCATTAAGAACCTGGAAATTCTTGCGGATATTGAGCATCGGTCGGGTTGCAAGATCATGCTGGCTCTTAAGGCCTTCGCGATGTTCAGCACATTCCCACTTATTCATAAATATTTGTCAGGCATAGCGGCAAGCTCTCTGAATGAAGCTCGACTTGGGTCGCAAAAATTCGGAGGTGACGTACACGTTTGCGCGCCGGCATACAGGGAAGACGAGATAGATGAGCTCATTAGTTGTGCCACGCATATAAATTTTAATTCTTTTTCTCAATGGAAACGTTTTAAACAAAAAGTAATAGTTTCCAGAAGTAATTTGCGTGCTGGTTTGCGTATTAACCCGGAACATTCGGAAGTTGAGGTGGCTTTATATGATCCATGCGCGCCGGGTTCACGCCTGGGCATAAAGGCGGATAGTTTTGAAGGTGAAGATTTAAATGGTATTACAGGGCTTCATTTTCATAATCTTTGTGAACTGAATTCTGATTCACTAGAACGCACGCTCGCTGTGGTTGAAGAAAAATTCGGATCAATCCTTCCACAGATGCAATGGGTGAATTTTGGTGGAGGTCATCACATAACACGTCCGGATTATGATGTGGACAGGCTTTGTCGTCTGATAATAGATTTTCGGAAAAAATATAATATTGAAGTATATCTTGAACCGGGAGAAGCAGTTGTTCTTAATGCCGGTTTTCTAGTATCGACAGTGCTCGATATTATTCACGATGATGAAATCGATATTGCTATTCTAGATACTTCGGCTGCCGCGCATATGCCGGATGTGTTGGAGATGCCGTATAGACCGGAGGTTCTTGGTGCGGATGAGCCCGGCAAAACCGAAAACACGTATCGTCTTGGCGGGTTAACGTGTCTGGCGGGTGATGTTATCGGAGATTATTCGTTTTCTGAACCGTTAGAGGCGGGAAGCCGCGTTGTTTTTACGGACATGGCGCATTATACCATGGTTAAAAATAATACTTTTAATGGTGTTTCACTGCCTGCTATAGCTATGCTCGAGGCGGAGAGCGGGGAGATCCGTATCGTACGTGAATTCGCCTATAAAGATTACAGAGATCGTCTTTCATAACAGAAGGAATGGATATTAAAAAACTTGTTATTATTAGGAGATGTTCACAAGGTTTGTTTCTGCTGCTTTTTGTTTTTATCCTGATGCCGATGGGAGAACATCTTGCGGGGATGTTTCCGGCAAAATTATTCTTGAGATCCAGTCCGCTTATGGTGATAAGAATTTCGATGGGTACCAAGGCGATCGCCGGTGGAATAGGGTTTGCTATTGTTGTATTGTTACTTACCATGGTTTTTGGTAGATTTTTTTGCGGATGGATATGTCCAATGGGGACCATGATAGATTGTGCCGGGTCATTAAAGAAAAAGCGTAAGGTGTTTTCGGATACTGCTAATAGAAAAATAAGCAGTACAAAATTTTATCTTTTAGGGATTTTTCTTATCCTGGCATTTTTTAAGGTTCAAACCGCGGGAGTGGCTGATCCATTGGTGATAATGGCGAAAGTTGTTTTGTTTTACATCATTCCGGTATTGTCTATGCTATTTGGGTTCGCGTACGATTATATTTTGCAGTTACGAATACCGTTTCTGATATTTATGCTAATTTTGGGGATATCCGTGTTCATTCCGAGATTGTGGTGTCGTGTGCTATGTCCGCTGGGGGCGTTATATGCGCTCGTGAGCAAATTCGCTCTTCTTAGGCGTGTTGCTCCCGGATGTTCTGATTGTAAAGTGTGTTCTACGGCCTGTCGGATGGGGGCGATAAAGGATGGCGGCGATTATGTTAAGTCAGAATGTGTTTTATGTATGGACTGCGTATATGATTGCCCCGAGAATAAGGTAAAATTTACCTGGCGTGAATCGTAAATGTAGGGGCACGGCGTGCCGTGCCCTGAAAGTTAATCGTGAACGTAGGGGCGAGGTTACCCCGCCCTTGAAAAGGTTTAGGGGGCAAGAGCCAAGACAATGTCATCCCGGAATTCCGAAGGAATATCCGGGATCACATGAGAATATTTTTATTTGGTCCCGGATCCGCCTTCGGCTTGTCCGGGATGACGATTTTTACTTTTGTTAACAATGAGGAGAAAAGAATGAATCAGAAAAGTTTGGGAAAAACTACAACAGGTATTAATCCGGCTATGTCGGGATTATTATGTTATCTTGGTGGGTTTATCACAGGTATCATATTTTATATAGTTGAAAAAGATAATAAGTTTGTACGATTTCACGCGGTACAGTCCATAGTGGTATTCGGCGGACTTTTTGTTATAAATCTGGCGCTGGGGATCATATTGCCGTTGATGTTAAGCGGACTTATTTCCACCCTTATAGCATTATTAAGTTTTGTATTGTGGATCGTACTTATGGTTAAAGCGCATCAGGGTGAGGAATTTAAAGTACCCATTGCCGGTGAAGTGGCAGAGAAGCATGCGTGAAGCTTTATAAAATAGTATTTCCATTATAATGATTTCTCTATATAATGGTGTAGCCGTTATTGTGAAGAAAGACGTTTAATAACGAATAACTAAGGATGGTATTATGCCTCGAAGAAAAGATGACAAGACTAAAGATATAACAGAGTTGATCGTTAAGGCCGGAGAAAAGGCCAGGCGAGAGACCGAAGCCGTAATGGAGCCTGAATTGACCAAGCCAATTGAATGGCCTGTTCCATGTACGGTAGGCCCAGGATTGGAGGGAGCCATAGCCTGTGAGACTAAAATAGGGTATGTAAATGGATCCAAGGGCTGGTTGATATACAGGGGCTATGATATTTTCGAGCTTTGCGCGTATTCAACATTTGAGGAAGTATCATATCTGCTTCTTCATGGTAATCTTCCTACAAAAAAACAGCTTGCTGAATATAACAAAAAACTTATAGAGTCCCGTAATCTCAATAATACAATGCGTCTTTTTATGAGTTACCCTGTGGAAGAGATGAATGCTATGTCAGCTCTCAGGCTGGGTACTAATTTGATGCGTCACGAGCTGACATTCGCGGATAGGGAAGAGTATAAACCAGATCTAGACAGGGTTATCGGTTCTGATGAAGACTCCATTCCTATGGAAACAAAGCCCATGGGAGAGAAAGACGCCATATATCATTTTAAACGAGGAAAAGGGAAAAGAAAGTATAAAGGTGTCAGTCCGGAACTTCATCCGCCGGCGGGTGTGGAGTCTAGTTATCACTTGGTTTCGGGGGTAGCGACTATTGCCGCCGCTGTTGCCAGACTCAAGCAGGGGCAGTTACCTATAGAGCCGGATCCAGAGCTGAGTCATGCCGCTAACTTTCTTTATATGATGACAGGTCGCAGACCCACTCCGGTTGAAGAACGCATAATGGATGTTGCGCTGATATTGCATGCCGATCATGGTATGAACGCTAGTACATTCGCTTCTATGGTGGTTGCTTCCACACTATCGGATATGTATTTCTCTGTCGGTGCCGGTATAGCGGCGCTGAATGGCCCACTTCATGGTGGAGCTAATGAGCAGGTGTTGTACATGCTTGAGAAAATAGGTAATCCAGCGAATGTTAAAAAATGGGTTAAGAAGGCCATGAAGGAAAAGAAGAAAATCATGGGGTTTGGTCATAGGGTGTATAAGTCATATGATCCCCGGGCAAGAGTGCTTGCTCCATTGGCCGAGTATCTATCCAAAACGGATGCATCCAATAGAGGTTTGTTGAAAACAGCAAAAACATTGGAAAAAGAAATTCTTAATGCGATAGGTACGAAGAAAAAGATATTTCCAAATGTTGATTTTTATTCAGGTATAGTTTACGCGAGCATAGGTATTTTACCGGAGAATTTCACAACGATCTTTGCCGTAAGTCGTGTTTCCGGTTGGACTGCTCGCATAATAGAGTATTTGGAAAATAACCGTATTTTTCGGCCTCGCGCGATGTATACAGGAGAATTTGAAAAAAAATTCAAACCACTTGATAAAAGAAGATAAAATAGCGGTAGTATGGACTTGAATTACGAATGGAGGTTAGATGAGTAAGTTATCTTTTGATGCTGTGATCTTTGATCTGGATGGGGTTGTTACCAAAACGGCGCTTGTTCACGCCAGAGCGTGGAAAGCTGTTTTTGATGAATGTCTGCAGGAAAGAGCAAAAATAGGTGGCGAACCTTTTAGAGAATTTACTCATGAAAAGGATTACCTGCCGTATGTTGATGGTAAACCGAGGTATGAGGGTGTGCAAAGTTTCCTAGAGTCTCGTGGTATTGATCTGCCTTTTGGTGATCCTGAAGACGCTCCGGAGAAAGAAACGGCATGCGGTATAGGAAACCGGAAAAATATTAAGTTTGTGGAAATATTGCAGGCGGAAGGTGTGGAAGAATATGATTCTACTGTTAATTTCATAAAAGAATTGCAGAAGAAAGGTATTCGAATCGGTGTCGCTTCATCATCAAAGAACTGCAAGTATGTTCTTAAGGCCGCGGGGATAGAGGAACTTTTTGAGACACGCGTAGATGGAGAAGTTTCGGCACGAACCGGGCTAAAAGGTAAACCGGAAGGTGATATTTTTGTTACTGCCGCTCGAAATATCGGTGCGACTCCGGCAAGATCCGTTGTTGTGGAAGATGCCACTTCAGGTGTTCAGGCCGGAAGAAACGGGGCTTTTGGACTTGTAATAGGCATAGCGCGGGAAAACAATACGGATGAACTTCAGGAGAATGGGGCGGATGTGGTAGTCCCTGATATGGAGTATATTGATGTTGAATGGATAGAAAAGTGGTTTCAAAAGAAGCCACGTGATCTTTTTACTTCTTGGGATGCGAGTATTACGGCCAATGAAGTAGCCGAGAACGCGCAAGACAATACCAATATTAATCCCTGTTATTTAAAAAGCGGCAAGGATACTATATTTAAAGGGAAGCAAATAGTATTTTTCTTTGATTATGACGGTACATTAACCCCGATAGTGGCGCGTCCGGAGCTTGCCGTTATCTCAGAGGATATGAAAAAAGTTGTAGAACGGATTATAGCGGAATATACCACCGCGATAGTTAGCGGCAGATCCCGTGAGGATGTTGAACAACTTTTGGGGATAAAAGGACTTATTTATGCGGGCAATCATGGTTTTGACATAGTCGGTCCGGATGTGACAATGATATATCCGGGCGCTAAAGAACATATGCCGCTTATTAAGAAAATCACGGAGGATCTTACAAAACGGCTCGGATCTATCCCGGGGGTGCTGATAGAGAAGAAGAAATTCTCTTTGGCGGTGCATTACCGACTTGTGGATGAAAAAGCGTTTCCGGAGATCAAAGAGGTAGTTGAGGCGACAGTTCAAGGCAATGATAAGCTTCGTATATTGCACGGTAAAAAGGTTTTTGAGATCATGCCGGCGATAGAATGGGATAAAGGTAAGGCAGTTCGATGGATAATGAATGTATTGGGTCTCTCCTGGGAGACGACCTCAGTAATATACGTTGGTGATGATACGACAGATGAAGATGTTTTTAGGATACTTAGGACGAGAGGGACGGGTATTCTTGTTACAAATGAAAATAATCCGTCATTTGCGGACTTTTCCGTAAAATCTCCCGAAAAAGTAAAAGAATTACTGGATAAGATATTATCCACAGGGAAATAGTGGTTAAGATACCCGAAAATTGATGTAACATATTTAAACGTTGGAAGTTAATTGACAATTTTTTCGTCTTGTGATAACGTAGCAAACTACTAGTGCCCCTTGAGGCCGTTTTTTGTTGTGGCGCGGTGGCCGAGCAGCTAGGCAGCGGTCTGCAAAATCGCGTACACCGGTGCGAATCCGGTCCGCGCCTCCACGTTTTACATGGGGTGAATTTGTTCTTTGATTTGATCATTATTAGTGAGAAAAGCGCATACACTAGGGCGAGTGGCGGAATTGGCAGACGCAAGGGATTTAAAATCCCTCGGCCTTATGGCTGTGAGGGTTCAAATCCCTCCTTGCCCACCAGTTTGCGCTAATATGATAAAATGGGCGGTTAGCTCAGTCCGGTTAGAGCGCCACGTTGACATCGTGGAGGTCACTGGTTCGATCCCAGTATCGCCCACCAGTAACGAGAAACCAAGGATGAGGAAGGTAAAGGATTTAACCTCGAATTTGATATAAAATGGTAAAGAAAAAGGACGAAAATTTAATTAAATTAAGACATAGTGCCGCGCATGTGATGGCGGATGCTGTGCAAAGATTATTTCCAGGTACAAAACTGGGGATAGGGCCGGCTATTGAGGACGGGTTTTACTACGATTTTGAGTGCGCGAAACCTTTTACGCCGGATGATCTTTCTCAAATAGAAAAAGAGATGTCTTCTATCATCGGGGAACGGCTTGAGTTTGAGAAAAAAGTCGTCACAAGATCCGAGGCAGAAAAGATCTTTGGTGATAAAGATGAGAAGTATAAGCTTGAGCTTATCGCCGGGTTGGAAGATGAAGAAATATCGTTGTATTCTCACGGTAGTTTTACAGATCTTTGCAAAGGACCGCATATAGAGAATACCGGTGATATAAAAGCGTTTAAGCTTTTGAGTGTTGCCGGTGCGTATTGGAAGGGATCTGAAAAGAATCCAATGCTGCAGAGAATATACGGCACGGTTTTTCGTGATAGGAAAGAACTTAAAAAATACCTGAATTTAAGAGAAGAAGCCGGAAAAAGGGATCACAGAAAGCTTGGAAAGGAACTTGAGCTTTTTAGTTTCAACGAGGCGGCTGGCGCGGGATTAGTACTTTATCATCCTAAAGGCGCTATGTTGAGGCAGATAATTGTTGATTATATAACTGCTAAACATGTTGAAAAAGGGTATGAACTGATATCGAGTCCGCATATCATGAAAAGCGATATATGGATAAAGTCAGGACATTACGATCATTACAAAGAGCATATGTATATCTTTGAAAGTGATGGACAAGAGTACGCGGTAAAGCCTATGAACTGTCCCGGCCATATACTTGTATATGCTGCCAGGAAAAGAAGCTATAAAGAATTTCCGATTAGATATTTCGAACTTGGAAGTGTCTATCGGCATGAAAAATCTGGTGTACTTCACGGACTTTTGAGGGTAAGAGGATTTACACAGGATGACGCGCATATTTTTTGTTTATTAGATCAAGCCGAGGCGGAAATAAGCGGGGTCATTGATTTTGTCCGCGAAACTCTTTCCGTATTTGGTTTTAATGATTTTGAAGTTGAATTAAGCACACGTCCTGAAAAGTCTATAGGGACGGATGAAGATTGGGAATTGGCTACTCAGGCGCTGAAAAAAGCACTGGATGTTCAGAGCCTTGAGTACGATATAAATGAAGGGGACGGAGCGTTTTACGGTCCCAAAATCGACATAAAATTGAAGGACGCGTTGGGGAGATCCTGGCAATGCGCTACTATTCAATGTGATTTTGCTTTGCCGGAAAGATTCAATCTTAAATATGTTGATTCTGACGGAGCTGAAAAGCGTCCAATTGTGCTGCACCGGGTAATTCTGGGCAGTCTGGAGAGATTCATAGGCGCGCTTATTGAACATTACGGCGCGGCGTTTCCGTTGTGGTTAGCGCCGGTTCAGATGATGATAGTACCTATCGCGGAATCACATATAGATTACGCTTTGGAATTAAAGACTTTTTTGCATAATGCCGGAATACGTGTTGATATAGATCTCAGGTCCGAAAAAATGCAGAAAAAAATAAGAGCTGCTGAGATCGCTAAGATCCCTTATGTGGCTGTCCTTGGCGATAAGGAAGTGGAGAATGGTACCGTTGCCTTGCGTAGTAAAAAGGATGGGATGGTAGGGGTTATGTCAAAGGATGCCGTCCGTGAACGGTTAATCCAGGAAGTTGCGGACAAGAACTAGTACAACAGGAGGTGGAAGATCGCTTTTACGAAATCGAGTTATGGCCAGCGTAAGTTTGGCAACAAAGATCACACTAGAATCAATGCTGCGATAAGGGTCGCTAAAGTACGGTTGGTAGATGAGGAAGCTACCCAGTTAGGGGTGGTAGAGATCAGGGAGGCTCTCAGCATTGCGACTGAGAAAGGTTTAGATCTGGTCGAAGTTTCACCGAATGTTTCACCACCTGTATGTCGTATAATGGATTATGGTAAGTATAGATTTGAACAGGAAAAAAAGAAAAAAATAGCGAAGAAAAAACAGCATGTTGTTCAGCTAAAAGAGATACGATTTAAGATACGTATTGAAGAACATGATTATCAGTTCAAAATAAAACATATAAAAGAGTTCTTAGAGAAGAAAGACAAAGTAAGAGTAACATTGCGGTTCAGGGGCAGAGAGAATGCCCACAAGGAATTGGGCGAAGTGCTTATGAACAGGGTAGCGAAAGATGTTGTTGCTTGGGGCGAGATCGAGTCGCCTCCAAGGTTTATGGGTAGATCGATCATGATGACTATCATACCGAAGAAGTAATAACGGTTTGAGGCTAAAATAAAACAAAAAGGACAGAGGTGAGGACAAGATGCCAAAATTGAAAACGCATAAAGGGGCTAAAAAACGGGTTAAGCTCACAAAGACAGGAAAAGTGAAGAGAACGAAGTGTAATAAAAGTCATATATTGACAAAAAAGACGACTAAGAGGAAGCGAGCCCTTAGACAGTCCGCGATTGTGGATAAAACATTTGAGAAGAAAATAGCAAATCTTTTGCCATATGGTTGATGTAATGCCATGTAGGCGGGAGAAAATTAATAAGCACAGATTAAAGGAGCAACAATGCCTAGAGTAAAACATGCGGTAAGTTCACTTAAAAGAAGAAAAAAGACCTTGAAAGCCGTAAAAGGTCAGCGCGGTTCCAGGTCTACGCTGTTCAGAATAGCAAAAGAGGCCGGTAGAAAAGCGCTTATATCGAACTACATAGACCGGAAAAAGAAAAAACGTAATTTCCGTTCATTGTGGGTCGCTAGGATTAACGCGGCTTGCAAGAATAGTGAGATATCTTACAGTAAATTTATTGCCGGATTAAAAAAAGTTGGAATCGTTTTGAACCGAAAGATGCTTGCGGAAATAGCTTTTAGCGACATCAGCGGGTTTAAATCTCTTATCAAAAAAATCGGTTAATAAGACAGGTCAATTATGGGAAAGCTTACTCCATCTCGCATGGTGATATTGAGTTTCCTCTCAGCAATTTGTCTGGGAACTATCGCTTTGTCTCTCCCGATTGCTACTCACAAACCGGGCGGCTTATCGTTTATAGACAGCCTTTTTACGGCCACTAGCGCTACATGTGTTACCGGTCTAGTCGTCCAGAATACTGGAACTTATTTCACAACGTTTGGAAGATGGGTAATATTTGTATTGTTTCAGTCCGGTGGTCTCGGGATAATGACATTTTCCACATTGTTTGCGGTTGTTCTCGGAAGACGGATCGGTCTTAATCAAAGTGAGACAGTTAGCAGTACTTTATATGACCAGAATAGGATAGGTCTTAAAAGGCTGATGTGCTATATTCTTGGTATTACATTCGCGGTAGAGGCGATAGGCGCGACATTATTGTATTTCAGGTGGCGAGTCCTTACTGATTGGACATTTTGGCAGACTGTTGAGGCGTCTATTTTTCATTCCGTATCTGGGTTTTGTAACGCGGGTTTCGCGCTTTTTAGTACTAGTTTTATTCAATTCCGTGGTGACGCGATAATAAACAGTACGATGATCGCCTTGATAGTTATTGGTGGTATTGGGTTTGTTGTAATAATGGATGTTATAGGCTTGTTTTTTAAAAAAGGTCC
>CAYZXR010000006.1:32122-34487 GCA_964482475.1 uncultured Planctomycetia bacterium
GGCGGTATTAAAACATGTACTATTGTTGTCATATGCGCGACGATATGGAATATGCTTAAGAATCGAAGACGAGTTATGATATTCGGTCGCTCCATTCCAAAGCGGGTCATAAGGGAGTCGCTTATAATATTTTTCCTTTCGGTTGCGTGGATATTTGTTATGGTCTTAGCGGTTACTTATCTCAGGACACAGAATGTTGGCGGAGATATTTCGCTTGTGCGTTTAATGTTTGAGATCTTTTCGGCGTTTGGAACAGTAGGACTATCGACAGGGATCACAGAGAATTTGGATAACGCGAGCAAATTATGCATAATAGCTACTATGTTCGCGGGAAGGATAGGGCCGTTAACACTGGCTCTTGCGATAGCTTTTAGAGAAAGAGGCGATAGATATATTTTTCCTGAAGAAAACATCATGGTAGGATGATCGGAGGTCAACAATGAAACGATTTGCCATTGTAGGATTAGGAAGGTTCGGAACCAGTGTAGCTAAGGCGCTCGCCGCAAAAGGGCAGGAAGTGCTGGCTATCGATAAGCAGGAAGAGTTGGTGCATGATATCATGGATTTTGTCAATAAGGCGATATGCCTGGATTCCACTGATGAGAAGGCCATGAGATCAATAGGCATAAAAGATGTTGATGTAGCAATATGTGGTATTGGAACGAACATCGAAGCCAGTATTCTCGTGACGCTTCTTCTGAAAGATCTCGGTATTCCCACAATAATCTGTAAGGCTGTCAATGAACAGCATAAGAAGGCATTAAAAAGAGTCGGTGCCACTAAAGTGGTTTTGCCTGAGAGGGATATGGGGGAGAGGATCGCCAATACGGCAATAGCGTCGGATGAGAACGTGCTTGACCATATACTGCTTCCGGGTGATGCCAGTATTATAGAGTTTATACCACCTAAAGAGTTTATAGGGAAGACTCTTCGTGACATCGACATGAGGGCAAAATACGGTGTTAATGTTATCGCTATCAAGAAACAAGAAAAAGATCCTGAAAGCGGAGAGATCACCGCCTGCGCGCGTATAAATATATCACCGTTAGCCGATGATATAGTGGCAGAGGATGATGTGCTTGTGGTATTTGGCGAGAACAAAAAGATTGAAAAACTTAAAGGTCATCAAAAATAAAGGCGATATGGATATTTTAAAAGATCTCGATGCGATCAAAAAAAACTTTGAAATTGAGTCCGAAAAATGTAGTGACATGAAACAACTCGAAAATGTCAGGACCGAGTTTCTCGGGCGCAAAGGAGAGTTGAATGACATTTTGAAGAATATCTCGTCACTTTCATCCGATGAGAAGCGAGTTGTCGGCAAGCAAGCGAACATACTCAAGAATGAGTTTACCGCCCGCTTGTCGGAGTTAAAAGATACTCTTATGGATGAAAAGGCCAGCTCTGAATCGGCCGGGATCGATGTTACTTTGCCGGGAATTCGTTCGCGGCTCGGGGCAACACATCCTTTGACAAAAACTCTTTCCAGAATAAATGATATTTTTATTTCCATGGGATTTCGTATTGCCGAAGGAACAGAAATAGAAAATGAATTTTATAATTTTGAAGCTTTAAATATACCGCTTGACCATCCTTCCAGAGATGCTTTTGACACGTTCTATGTTGATGAACAATATTTATTACGAAGCCATACATCTAATGTCCAGATCCATGTTATGGAGAAGGAACAGCCGCCCATACAGGTAATAATGCCGGGTCGGGTATATCGTCCTGACGCTGTTGACGCGACACATTCTTTCATGTTCCATCAGGTTGAGGGGCTAATGGTCGACAAAGATGTTAGTTTCGCGGATCTCAAAGGGGTTTTACTTGATTTTTGCAAAAGCATGTTTGGTGAGGATATTAAAATGCGGCTCAGACCGCATTTTTTCCCTTTTACTGAACCGAGCGCGGAAGTGGATATTTCATGCATTATGTGTAAAGGCAAAGGATGTCGGGTATGCTCGGGGAACGGGTGGTTGGAAATCCTTGGTGCCGGTATGGTTAACCCCAAAGTGTTCAAAGCTGTGGGATATGACACCAGTAAATATAGCGGTTTTGCTTTTGGCATGGGCGTTGAAAGAATTGCTATGCTTTTGTATGGCATAGAGGATATAAGACTGTTCTATGAGAATGATATCAGGTTTCTGGAACAATTCACATAAAGGTTACTGATGAAAATAAGCTATGAGTGGGTAAAAGAATATGTTGGCATTAAGGTGAGTCCGGATGAACTTGCATCGGGTCTTACTATGTCAGGTTCGGAAGTCGATTCAATAGATGATGTCGGGTCTGACAAGATCATGGAGCTTGAGATAACTTCAAACAGGCCCGATTGTCTGAATATGCTTGGCATTGCTCGTGA
>CAYZXR010000007.1:0-32983 GCA_964482475.1 uncultured Planctomycetia bacterium
TGTTAATCCTACAAAAGTTGCCTACCGTCCTTTCTTGTGCTATTTTTTAGGTGAATGTAAAGTTAGTAGCTTTCATCACTTTTCACAAGGCAAGGTGGAATCATGGCGAGCATATTAAAAAGAGTCCTATGCATTTCTTTTCTTGTTCTTTCTTTTTGTGTATTATCCACTGGTACAAGTTCAGGAACAATAGGGCATATGCAGGGGGCAGCTTCATGGTACGCCGAATTTTCACCGGGTATTCGGCAAACAACTGCTAATATGGAGATATTCGACCATGATGCCATGACATGTGCTATCTGGGATTTTCCATTTGGTACTATTTTAGAAGTGACCAATCTTGACAATGGAAAAACTGTTAAAGTCCGAGTCAATGACCGTGGGCCCGCGAAAAAATTGTGTCGCCAGGGTCGTGTTATAGATCTTACGATGGCTTCATTTGAAAAGATTGCCAATCTTGATGAAGGGTTGGTCAATGTTGAAGTTCGAATCGTGAGCTAGCCAGCGATATTTCTTCTTTTCCTTAAAAAACCATTGTCTTTTCTCATCTCGTCTGTATAATAGGATAAACTTTTCAAAAAATTATATCTAAATAAAGACTTTAAATGAAAAATAGAGCTGATAGCTTTTCTAGAATTTGTAAGATAGCCCTCATACCCATCATGGCGGTTCTTCTCACTTCATGTACAGTGAATAGTGGGTTGAGACCTTCAGGTTCCATGGCTCCACCACCGGCCGGTCCTCAGCCCATCAGCATTACCCAGTATGAAAGGGCAGCGCTATATCATACTGTTGCTCCCGGGGAGACACTTTGGAGAATAGGTAAGATGTATGATGTTGATATCAACACTCTTAAGAGGGTGAACCGTATAAATAATGTTAAGGATTTGGACATAGGAAAGAAGCTCTATATTCCCGAGGCCGCACCTAGAAAGGATGTTATTACTCTCTATCCCAGCAGAAAGTGGAAGTATATTATCGTTCATCATAGTGCGACGGATAGAGGGAATTCTGAACATTTTGATCTGGCACATAAAAATCGCGGGTGGAAGGGCGTAGGGTATCATTTTGTGATAGATAATGGTACATATGGAAAAGAAGACGGTCAGATAGAAACCACACCCAGGTGGATAAAACAGCTGGATGGAGCCCATTGTAAAGCCGGAAAAATGAATAAAAATGGAATAGGCATCTGCCTGGTTGGTAATTTTTCTGAAGAGGGCGTATCGTCTCGACAGTTACAGTCGCTTTCAACGTTGACCAATAAACTTAAAAAGTATTACAAGATACCGTCAAAGCGGATCATGGGGCATGGCCAGGTGCCTGGTGCTAGGACAGAATGTCCCGGTACAAAATTTCCCTGGAAAAAATTCCGATCACAAATCCGATAATTTTCCTATTTATTTTTTCTCACCAATGTAGTATTATTAATAGGCATATACTCATAAGTACCCCTGATTAAGGATGAGCATATACCGGAGATTATATGAAAACAAGAATTAATGGCCGACCTAAAAAGAAAAAAAATGTGCGTGGTGTGCCGCGTGTATCTCAGTTTAGTCCACGCGGGAATCCTGGTAGGCCTGATGAGGTCGTGATAGCTGTTGCGGGTTATGAAGCAATTAGGTTGGCGGATCACTTGGATATGACGCAGAAAGAGGCTGCCGCTATGATGGGTGTATCACAACAATCCTTCAGCCGTATCGTTCGCGAAGCTCGCAGATCAGTTGCCGACGCGATAGTTAACGCAAAAATATTACGTATTGAGGACTAGCGTACCTTCGGGTATAATGGAAACGAAATAATTTTTACATAAAATATTTCTTAATATAAGCAAACAGGAGAACTATGAGGATAAGAGAGCAGATTGATGGAGACGAGCTGACAGTGTTTTTAGATGGGAATTTTGATGAATCCAGCAGTTTTGTCGTGGAGGGCGAGCTGGATAAGATAATGTCCAAAGACATGAAAGGTATAACCCTGGATATGGAAGATGTTAAATATATTTCCAGCATAGGTATTCGGGTCTTGATGCTTGCTTATAAAAAGTCCATCAAATCCGGCAAAAGTATTACAATGTCTAATGTTTCAGGAAAGGCACGGGAGATACTCGAGACAGTGGGTATTCTGCCGTTGTTTAACGCTTAATAACGGAGGTTGAGTAGTTGTGAGAGGCGTATCGCATATGTATCGCGCGACCATTGTAAGTCTTGTATGCAATGTTGTGCTTGTTCTGATAAAAGCCACCGCGCTTTTTCTGGTGAACTCTCTTGCCATTGCGATGGATCTTGGAATATCGGTTGTAGGATTGACTGTCTCTATTATTCTATACTATTCCATAAAGCTATCCACGCAACCGGCAGATAATATCCATAACTATGGATACGGTAAAGTAGAAAATGTTTGTGAAGGAATGGAAGGTGTTGTTCTTATCGGGATCGCTTTGGCGATGTCCTCGCAGGCTCTTGTGGGTTTATTTCATCCGGATCCGATAAGAATGCCATGGGTAGGTTTTGGTTCCAGTATGATCAACGTTATCATAAACTTTGGGGGCGCATATTATATTTTCAAGATGGCGGCAAAAAGTGGTTCGCCGGCGATACATGCGGAAGGGGTCCATTTTAAATTAGAGGGATACATCTCTGGTATGATAGCCCTGGCATTTATTGTAACGATGGGACTTCATTTTTATGGTTTTGATACATTGGCAGCGCACGTTGATCCCTTGGCAGCCTTGCTTGTAAGTCTTTGCGTCATAGTACCGTCATGCAAGCTCGCGAAAAACTCCTTTTTCAAGTTGCTAGACGCAACAATAGAAGAAGACAGTCAGATGGAAGTTCTTAAACAGCTGAACAAGCATATAGACAAATACTGTGAGTTCAGGGAATTGAAAACGCGTACTGCCGGTCGGAAAAAATTTATAGAATTTAAGATCATTGTGCCCGAGGATATTTCATTTAGAAAGGGTCATGAAATAGTAAGTCTAATCGAGGACGACATAAGGACCAATATTCATTTTTGTGAGGTAACGATCAAATTGCAGCCCTGTGACAAGGATTGCGAATTCAGCCGAAAAGGGGAGACCTGTCCCTACCTGTGATAAGGAACCCTTCTTTGGACCCCCGATGATGTAAATCTGCCCGTAGGTGATATCAGTATAATAATCAAATTCACAATAATATACGATTGGTATTTTATGTTGCAAATGTTAGGGTTTAAAAAAGGTACTATCTATTGTTTGCATAGCCTAACAGCTTGAGTATACTATTACTATACAATGGCTATAATGCTGTAAGCCGGAATCGCATGTATGTTTTGGAAACATATTTGCGGAGTTTTTTTGATCACTTTATTTATGGCTTTAATAAGTCAGGGGATGCAATGCGGATTGCTGATAACACAATATCATTGCCTTTGCAAAAAGGCGGAAAAGTAATTAAAGTAATATCCATTATTACGATAATTGCTTTTCTAACTACGTCTTTGGGTATTGATGTCGCATTGGCTGTTCCGACCAATTCTTCTAATCCTTACAAAACCTCAGAAATTAAAACTTTAGATTTGAATACATTTATGCTTCCCAAGAATTTGGGAACAGTTCAGGGTAAATGGGGCTCTTTCGAAAGAGCTGCTACTGTTATTCATATTCAAGACGCTCATTGTAACTATTCCGCTCAAAAACAAATCTCACGGATATTGGCCTACCTAAGTGAAACTTATGGTATCCGCGCCGTTAATTTAGAAGGTGGTTCAGGTGAATATGACTTTTCAGTATTTGCCGACATTGAAAACTCTAAGACCAGGGAAGGAGTAGCCGATTATTTTGTTGATCAGGGAATAGTGTCAGGAAGCGAGTTTTATGCTATCAACAACCCCTCCAGCGTAGATTTGTGGGGAGTTGAGGATATCGAGCTTTATTTGAAAAGTCTCAATATATACAAAGATTCGCTTAGAGATGAAAAAAGAATTGAAGAGTTTTTAATCTCATTAAGTGACGCGCTTAGTTTGCTTAAGATGCGCATGTTTACTGAGGAGCTTCTCGAGATGGATTCGAAATTTGTATCCTACAAAGAGGGGGATTTATTGTTTAAGGAATATCTGGAATTTGTGGTGGAGAAGGCACGCGATAAGGATATCCAGATAATAGATTTCAAAAATATAGTTCTTTTGGAGGAAGCTCTGAGTGAAGAGGCTAACATAGACTTTGAGAGGGCTGAAGAAGAAAGAGGAATGCTTATTGATCGAATCCAGAGAATGCTATCACAAAGACAGCTGGAAGATTTAGTTATAAAAACGATTGAGTTTGAAAGCAAAGTGATCGATCAGGATGATTTTTATAACTATCTGTTTCAGAAAGCTGATGTCCTTAAGATTGACTTAACGTTTTATTCCGAACTAGTTAAGTATAACGAATACATATCCATATACGCTAATGTGGATAGTGGTCAAATCACGAATGAGCTCGAAGAACTTGATGAGATAGTGCGGGGTTTGATGTTTGAGAATGAGGCGCAAGAAGAACTTTACATGTTTTCCAAAAACTTAATCTTAATGAAAAACATTTTCGATTTGGAACTTAAGAAAAGCGACTATGAATATTACAAAGAGAATAAAAGCTCTTTCGATATAGGAAAGTTTATCTCTTTCATTGAAGAACAAGGCGATTTATATGGGATAGATAGTGAACTTCCCAATGAAATGGAAGAGATAAATGCGTATAGGGAGGATCTGGAAGAATTTTTTGAATATTCATTCGAAAGAGATGAGGCGTTTCTTGAAAATATCAAGTTTGGTGAGTTAGAGACCAATCAGGGGCAGGCCGCGGTATTGGTAACAGGTGGATTTCATTCCGAGAACTTATGTGAGATGTTTAAAGAAAAGGGTATTTCTTACATATCAATTATGCCTAAATTCACATGTCCGGAAGGATATGAGAGTCCGTATTTTGAACTTTTGTCAGGCAGGGGTAGAACAGTCCAGCCACTTTTGGCGGAGGTGTCGCTTCTGGCACTTTATTCTGATTTTTCTCAGAACGCGTCCAGGATATATGGAGAAGATGCCATAAAGGCAAAAGAACTGTGGATTAAGCTTGTTGCCGCGATTTATGAGCACAAAACTGATATCCAAGTAGGTGATAGGCTTTATTCTTTTGAAGAGACTGCCGAATTCTCAGCTGTTGAAGGCGTAGTAATAGAAAATGTGCAGATTTACGCGAAGAATGTTGGAGGAGACGACATTTCTGTTCCGATGGAAGAGGGAAACGTTGCAACAGAGCCTACTTCGGGGGTACAAAAAGCAATTGCCGCAAGAAGAGAGTTCCTGCGTAGATCGATAAGAAAAATCAGATATTTTTGTGTAACGGTTATTGCCGGTGCTGTTATCTCAATAGGCACTATGGGTTGTTCTGTGTTTAATTATACGGTAAAGAGTACGGGGCTTCTCAGTATCGCGAAAACCGTGGATAACACATACATTTCTTTGAAATATTCCATGAGAACAAACGAAATGGAAGGCTTGTCAAAAGAGGAAGCCAGAGAAAAATTGCACAGGTGGGAAGACAGCCATGGTAATGAGATAAGAAGAAAAGCGGAACAGATGCAGTCGGGCGTAAGTCCAGAGGACCAGGACAAGGAGTACGACAAAATAGACGCTAAATACATAGATGAATTTTTGTCTTGGCGGGATATAGGCATAGAAATAGTGATTCAGGAACTCGCGAGAGAGAGGTTCCGGCTCCACAGCCGGCGTTTTGCTTACACTGTTCTTAACAGGAGTATCCAGATTCATGGCGGTAAAGAGGCTGTAAAAAGACTTGTTCCTGTGGTCAAAAGAGATTTGTTAGAATGGGGCGGAAGTTGTCCAGCAGAAATTTGGGATATACTCGGCACTATGATCGCAACAGCCGGTGTTGATACGAAAACAAGGCAACAGATAGTTGAGTATGCGATAGAAGCGATCACGGATTTTCCGGATAGACTTAAATACGCCCACAAAGCACTCAAGTGGGCCATTAAAAATTTCTTTGTCAACATACCGAAAGGTGATTCCCGCACTGATTTTATCCGGTATATGTTCGTGAACAGGTTGCAGGAAGTTTTTATGAAAACTGTGTCACCAAAGAAAATTCTTTTGATATATGATGACCCGACGTTCGCACTTCTGACAAATAACATGCATATAACGAACCAATATTCCATTGCCCTGTCAATAGAGCTTACATTTAAGCGTTTCGGGAGAACCCTGGATTTTGAGATTATAAAAGAATTGCTGCCGTTTATTATGAAAATACGCGAGAAAAGCATGGATAGGGTCTTGCTTGACGAGGATACTTCTCTTATCATCGTCTGTCACGAAGAAGATCAGTTTGATATATCGAAAATGGAGAAATTTGCCAGGAAGTTTAAAGATAGTGATATAAAGAAGTTCAAGGGGGTGCAAAATTCCGATAAAAACCGAAAGATCGCGGAAGATATCTTAGACGCGATAGCAAAGGCTCCTGAGAATACCACTACCTGGATGAACGGTCATGGACGTGAAAAGAGTTTCGGGATCGCTTCGGAAAAGGTTGACAAAAAAACCGGGGAAGTAGTGTATGAATCCGAAGATATAAGCGATGAAGAGTTGGCTGATGCGTTTATAAGGCGCGTAAAAATAGACCCAGCAACATCAATGAAATACCTGGATCTGTACGAGATGTCACTTATTATGGGTTCGTGTTGGGCCGCTGACATGTCGATAGATAACTTTCTGAATACTTTAAGTGGTAAATGCCGTCAGCAAGGGATAGAAATTAGGAGTCTACCTCTGATAGTAGCAGAAACAGGGAGAGGTTCGAAAGAATCCAAGGGTGTTTTCTTAGAAGGTATCTTAAATGCATCGAGGAACAATGAAAAATGGAAACTGTTAGATATTTTTAATGCAGAGAAGGAAACAGCAATAAGACCGCCTTCAAGTTCATATCTATATAACGACTCATCGGATCCTGCAGTGTTTATGCCTCTTACGGAACAAGAATTTCAGGAATTGAAAACAATAATGGGGGAACCTGCCTCCAGTGCGGGAACAGTGCCCGGCATGCTTATCAGCGCTAGAGACCCGATTATGGAACTAGATTCCGCGTTCAAAATATCTTATGAACTGGCTGGAAAAGGTGTTGAACAGAATATCTTCCCCCCAGGTATATTTGGGGTAAATGCAAAAGAAGAAATATCGCAAAAGCATATTTCGGGTGTAGTGCCTACAATGGCCGGATTAGATCTTATGGGTAAATTTATCGAGATCGTGCCTTTATCATTTTCAAGTGAGACAGGCAAGCTGGTTGGCAGACTTCAACATATTGACACAGGCAAAATATTGGATTTTTCCGTTGTAGAGCCAGAGCCGAAGCTGGTATCGAAAGAGACACTGCAAGTTAAGATAGAAGAATTGAAAAAGTTCATAGATGGAGCCGATATTTCTTCCGAAGAGCGGAGATTAATAGAGAGTATCATTTACAGCTTCTCGCAGAACATGCCCGATCACACAATTTTTACCGATGCGGGTATTGAAGGTTTTTTCGGCGCAGGCAAGGAGAGTTTTCTTGTTATAGACAGAAAACTGATGGAAGGCAGTTCTCTTGCTCTCTTGCATGAGATCATAGAATACATAAAACATACCAACCCGGATATTGTCAAACGCATGGGAAGACTGTTGGACGATTCAGAAAATAACCCCTACGCAGGCCGTATATGGCTCAAATCCCACGAAGAAAAATACAGATTGCAAGGTAAGGAAGCATATTTTTATACAGACAGGGAACAGCAGATTATAAGAGACCACTATATTATAAGAGCGTTTACCCGTCAGGTATTCGGTGAAGAGGATGAAAAATTAACCCGAATAATAAAAGAGGGAGGCATTAAGGGAGAAATAGATGGAGAAGTAACAATAAAGTTAAAACCAGAGGAAAAGAAAACGCTTACTTTTGAGAATGAAGTGTGGGTCAACGCTGGTGACTTTTGGTACAAGATATGGGTTGAACAAGATGAGGCAGGTAAGGATGGAGTAAAGTTTCAACGATACAATATAAAAGATGGACGTCCTGTCGGAGGTATCAATGATTATCTTACACGCACATGGATATCAGTTGGCAAAAGTCTTGATAATGATTACTCCATAAATGATACAGTTCTTTCTAAAAAACACTTTAAATTTCTTGTACGTTCTAAGGATGGAATAAAGACATTAGAAATAGAAGATCGAGGATCAACTAACGGTACAGAAGCTACATATACTCCGGTGAAGGCCGATGATGGAGACACTCAGGAAGTAACATTCAAGTTAAAGCCGAAGATTATGAAATTTATTGATTTTGAAAATGAAGTGTGGGTTAACGCTGGTGATTTTTGGTACAAGATATGGGTTGAACAAGATGAAACAGGAACGGATAGGGTAAAGTTTAGACGATATAATGCAAAGGATGGGAAGGCAGTTGGAGATTTTAATGTATACAGTACAGGTACACCGGTGTCAGTGGGAAAAGCCGATGATAATTCGTACTCCATAGATGATCCAAGTCTTTCTGAAAAGCACTTTCAATTTTCCGTACGTTGTGAGGGTGAAAGGAAGAAATTGGGCATAAAAGATTTAGAATCTTCACATGGGACAGTAATTGTTTATAGTGGTTTGGCCTCAGAAAATAGACTGTCTTTGCTTATGAAACAGGAACAAAGAGGCAGTAGAATTCCGAAAAGAGAAGAAGAGGAAAAAGAGAAAAATCAAGAAGAGCCTAAAAAAGAAGTTACAGATGGTGCTGACTTAGAAAAAGGTGTTCTTTGGTTCGTAGCGGATGCTGTTTATTGGTTGATGAATTTATTGGGAATAAAACGGACTGCTTTAAGAGATAACATTGTTGAAGATGCGGTCGTTCCCGTCGTTGAAGAGGGGGGCATGTTTTTAGGCCTGGTTTTTGGCAGTCCATTGCTTTATGTGGGTATCCGGTTAAGTTTTATAATCCTTCATGCTTTTCAGGATAGAGCTCCTCCTGCCGGAAGAGACCGTACTCTTTTTGAAAAAACAGCCTTTCCCGCGTTAGCTTCATCCGCCGCGATTATTCCGCTCGCTATTTTAGGTACAACTTCGATTGGACTAATTTCTGTGGCTGTTATGGGAACCATTGTGCATATGCTTGCCAATAAGTATGTTACTGGTAGCAGTCTTCAGAAGGCGGCTCTTGACTTTAAGGAAAGCAACGAAGGAGATGATGAGGCGCTATTGAGTGAGAAAGAGGCCATAAGTCTTGAAATTGGTGTTTCTGGAATAAACTTACTAGAAAATAAGAATGTTCAGGAACAGCTTCTAAACGGGTCGTATCGTGGGCATTTTCATTCTTATCAACTTCCGGAAAATGCGGGAGAAGATTTTAATGTGTTTGTTAGGTCTCTTTTGATTGATGCAATGAATGATAAATCTGTTTTCGATGAAAGAGAAAGAGCAGTATTAGATGTTCTTATGAGTGAGGATAAAAATAGTATTGATAGGATAAGGAGCAAAGTAAAAGATAGGTTAGAGGGGATGTATGAACGTGTCGAGAAAATAGAGAGTGTGATTAATGAAGTATTGAGGGACGAAGGGCTTAATCTTGAGGAAATGTTCGGCAAGCTTCTGACGTTTTATGTAGATAACCCAAAGGGGTTACCTACATCAATGATTGTAAAAGAATTGTCTTTAATTTCAGATTTAATGTTATTGCAGGTTTATCCTGATGATGTTCCTGTTTACAGGGGGATTGATAGAAAATATGCTGGCATGTCGGGAAAAGATGATTATGTTTCCGATTGGGGTGTTGGTGAGGATGGTATAGGAGTAGCGGCAAATTATGCAAATATTAGTATGGAAATGGGGGGAGATAATCTAGTTATTATACAGACTTCTTTTGGGGAATTACGTCAAAAAGGAATAATCATTCCTGAGTATAAAGCCGCAACAGGTAATGCTATAAGCTTTATCCATGCTAAAGGAGATGATGGGGATTATTTAGACCTTGAGTATGAAGAATATGGTAAGTTGGCATCAGAGAGTTCAGATGAAGTAGAGAAAGAAGCAGAGGTGATAAACGCTCTCGGAACAGAGTTGCTCTCACGTGATTTTAAAGTCAGATACAAAGCGAAGGTTCCTGGAAGAGTCTACGGTATGGCAACCCAGTCAGATAGAATTGAAAAAGAGATAAATAAATTAATCGCGGAAGCGAAATATGTTGATACGAATATTATAGACGGAGATGTGATATCAAATGCTGTAGATGGTATTTTTCTAAGATTTGATAATGAGTTTATGGAATATGATGATCAGGATATAATGCAATATGAGGATGAAAATGGAGTGAACATAACAGGCAGCATAACCCTGAAGATTTTACGTAATAATGAAACAGGAGAAATAAGCATAATAGTGAGTGATAACGGATCTGGAATACCACACGACATTATGAAAAATTGGAGAGATAAATTTGAGAGTACAAAGGCTGTTATTCCTGATGATGGAGAAGATGTTTATGCCGCCGATGTAAAAGATTTTTTCTTTATTGGTGGTAGAAATCAGGGGATCAATAAAATACTCAGTAAGGCATCAGACGAAAAATACAAGCTAAGTTATATATCAAAAGTTGATTCTGATCAAGGGGTGGCCTTGCGTTTTACTCAGGAAAAGTCGGGCGCTGTTAGTGAGGACATGTTGAAGAAAGAAGAGCAGGGCACCACATTGATCGTAACAATGCCCGCTGAGGTTTCTGTTGAGGTTGAAGAAATGATTAATCTGGAAACAGAAAAAACAATGTATGACACAGCGCAGAAGCTAGTTCCCGAAATAGTGAACCTTATTAATAGAGATGCGCCTACGTATGATATAGCTCCTGCGGATTATGAAGGCCAATCTAAGGTCATAGATATGCTGAATCAGGCTAAACGTCGCACCGGTAGGAAGGGGCATAATATCAACGCTGCTTTCTATACGTTTGGTGCCGGTGAGGACTGGGTTAATAAGCTAGAAAAGAAAATTAATGCAAATTTAGATAAATTTTATTTAGATCTAAAGGAAAAATCAACAACGCGTATGACGATCCGACTTCTGGAAGGAAATGACAAGAGATCTGAAGTTAAGGATCTTATAATCGGAAAATTAACTAAAATTATAAGCGATTTTGAGAAAATTGACTCAGAAAAGGCACGGATCGCCGCCACGGAGATTTTTGATGGAAAGATACTGCTGATCGGTGAATATGTGGAAGGCGCTGAGCATCTTAATAATGTTATCGATCTATTTGCTGATATAGCGATGATGGAAGTCCATAGATATCAAAAGGGCGACTATCTGGAAGAGTCTATGCCGGATTCCTTGAAGTCGAACTTGGCAGGCTTGCTGAGAAGCTCGGTAATGAACCTTGAGGGGCTCACGGTGAAGAATATCGCAGAAGTGCTGGAGCAAATTTTTAACGGAAGAATTATCCTCGAAATGCGCAAAGTCAACTGGGAATCTATCCGCCAATGGAAAGCGGCGAATGATTCAGTGCTAGTGGCACTATAATAGAGAGCCGCAAGAAACTCTGCGTACACCCACTGTGAATAAAACCTACATAGTTCCTACATAGTTTTCTCATGTTGATACATAATGAGCTATGGTCTATAATAGTGGGCATGAGAAAGCTTGCAATCTTAATAATCATATTAAGTTTCGCTTTTACTGGTTCTTCTTATTCTGGAGAGTTTTTTCCTGCTAAAGTTAAAGACATATCCGACAGAAATTACGAACCTTCCGTTATAGAATTATTAGACAATGCCAAAGAGTCCATAGTTATCTCAATGTATATAATAAAACCTTCTGATGCGGGTCCTATTTCACTTCTAGTGAACGATCTTGCTGACGCCTTAGGTAGGGGGTGTTTTTTAGGGTTATAGATTGAGGAGAGGATATTGGGGCTGTTATTTCTGAAGGTCTTAGCTAGGATATCTCCTGATCTTAAGAACAAGACCGTTCAGAAATAACTAGCATGTAGGTTAGTTTGGTGTATATTCGCTTAAAGGTGAAGAGGAGTAGATAAACTAATCAATGAAAAAAGTTCAATGGATGCAATAAAACTTGTACTGCTGAGGTAGTAACGATACAATTGAGTTACACCGAAAGTCAGCATGTTCCATTTTGGGACGTACTGCCGCTAATGCAAAATAGAAAACTATAGTGATTGCAAATAGATAATTCAAAATTACATTTAAAAATGGGGAATAAGCATGGATAAGCAAAATAAAATTCAACTATTTCAAGAACAAAAGGTAAGAACACATTGGGACGATGACCAAGAAAAATGGTTCTTTTCCATTATAGATGTCGTGGCAATTTTATCAGAAAGCCCCAGACCAAGAAAATACTGGAATTCCTTAAAAACTAAGCTTCAAGACGAAGGAAGTGAACTGTCCCAAAATATGGGACAGTTGAAAATGCAAGCAGCTGATGGCAAGATGAGAATGACTGATGTTGCTGATACAGAACAACTTTTACGGTTAATTCAATCCATTCCATCGCCAAAGGCTGAACCTTTTAAATTATGGCTGGCAAAAGTAGGCTACGAACGAATTGAAGAAACCGAAGATCCAGAATTGACTTTTGACCGTGCGATGAAAACTTACCTCAAAAAAGGATATTCTAAAGCGTGGATAAACCAGAGATTAAAAAGCATTGAAGTAAGAAAAGAGCTTACTGACGAGTGGAACGAAAGAGGAATGAAAGAGGGGTTGGAGTATGCCATTTTAACAAATGAGATTACCAAAGCCTGGGCTGATAAAACTGTAAAAGATTACAAAAAACTAAAAGGGCTTAAAAAAGAAAATTTGCGGGATAATATGACCAATTTGGAGTTGGTTTTAAACATGCTTGCGGAAGCTTCTACATCAGAAATATCGAAAGAAAAACAGCCTAAAGGCTTAGAAGAAAATAAAAAGATTGCCCGTAAAGGTGGTACTGTCGCTAAAAAAGCAAGATTGGAAATTGAAAAACAAACGAAAAAATCAGTTTTAACAGCTAAAACTGCTAAAAAATTAATTAAAAATGAAGAAGACAAAGGATAATGGGCAATTAAATAATTTATGAAAAAACTTCTAGCCTTAATAATCGTATTAAGTTTAGTTTTTACCAGTTCTTCTTATTCTGGAGAGTTTTTCCCTGCTAAAGTTAAAGACATATCCGACAGAAACTACGAACCTTCCGTTATAAAATTATTGGACAATGCGAAAGAGTCTATCGTTATCTCAATGTATATAATAAAACCTTCTGATGCGGGTCCTATCTCGCTTCTAGTGAACGATCTCGCTGAAGCCTTAGGTAGGGGTGTAACGGTTGATATCTTCATTAATACGAGGTTTTCTGTAAAAAACAATGGGCTAGAGAGTCGAAAACGCCTTAAAGATCTTTTGGTAGATAAAGGCGCCAATATCTATGAGGTTGATTCTAATCGCAGGCTTCATGATAAGGTAATTATAGTTGATTCTAGGTTTATTGTAGAAGGTAGTACTAATTGGAGCGTATCTGCTTTAAAAAACAACTTTGAATCATCTTCACTGATAGATTCACCCCCTTTAGCTAAAATTAAACTGGCTCGTATAAAAAACCTTCCTTTAGAAATAGCTGAAAACAAAAAGATTGCTAAGTGGATTGGTAACGTCCAGGTTCCTTCAATTGAACTTAAAACCGCTCTTATCGAAGAGGAGGGTTATTTCCCTCATATGGTTGAAGTTCGCGCAAGTCGCGCAATGATAGCGTATCTCTTATTGCTGAGAGAATCCCTTAGCTGGGATACTGTAGATCCTGAGGGTGAAGCGTTAAGTATTCCGGTATCTTTAGAAACTTTAGCGAAAGACATGGAAGTAGATGGTATAGACCGGGAATCAAGAAGACGAGCTTTGAGTAAAGTTTTAGAGGGGTTGGATTCCACTTATGGACTGATCGATGTTGAGTTCCGTTACAATAAAGACGCCTTGGTTATTGTTAAAGACGTGCCGGGAGCGACGATCCCGGTAGATATCTCTTTTTTTGAGCCTTCACATTTAAACTCTATTTCTACTAACGGTAAGTTTGTGTTGCTTGTAAAGGACTTGCTTGATCAAGAAGGTAAAACCATGAATGACTACAAAAGAAACGCTTTAGCAAAAAGGTTTCATATAGAGAGAGGTACTTTAAGAAAGGGTATCAATGAGGTGGGTGAGTAGGGATTTAACGTAGGGGCGGACCCATGTGTCCGCCCCTAAAACAGGGTAGGGAATAGGATCAATTAATAATTTGGGGTCAGACCCCGCAACGAAGTGGGGTGCAGCGAAGCGAAACCCCTAAATAGGAAATAAGCAATATTGAGTGAGAATGTGGGGATGGTTGACGAATTAGGGGTCGACTGGAAAGGGGATAATTAAGTATTGTGTCCCCTGAATTTGGCACAGACGTAGGGTATGAGGAATGATGGGGGATTTAATTACTAATTACGGGTCTGACCCCAAGTAATTAAAAAAAATTAAATAAAAGGAGATATTCATGACAAAAGAAAATTCAAACAACGACATTGCTCTAGAAATATCACAAAAGTTTGAATTTTATTTTTTAGCACTTGTTTTTACCATCCTGGGGTTATCTATTCAAACGACATCTTTTACAAATATAAAGATACAATGCTATTCAGAGTTACTAGGTTGGGCAGCTTTAGTTTTATCTGGTTTAGCTGGCTTATCTCGCCTTGAGTGGATACCAATAGCCTATAGGCAACATGATGCATTGCTAAAAGAAAAAAAAGAGTTAGACACAATAAACAAGGGACTAAAGGGGACTACATTATTAACATTAGATCAAACCCCATGGACAAATAAAGGATTAAACATTAGGAAAACAAAAATCGAAACACGCACAAAGAAAAGACATGAAATTCTTAAAGGATTAGAAAAGAACGTACTAATTAAGTACGAAATTCATAAATGGGGGTTCGTTGTAGGCATAATACTTCTTCTTGTATCTCGAGGAATTATGGGGTTAAACTAATTTCCAAACCTAATTCAAATAATTTGGGGTCAGACCCCGCAACGAAGTGGGGTGCAGCGAAGCGAAACCCCTAAATAGGAAATAAGCAATATTGAGTGAGAATGTGGGGATGGTTGACGAATTAGGGGTCGACTGGAAAGGGGATAATTAAGCATTGTGTCCCCCGAATTTGGCGGTAGATTTCACATTTCAAGGGCTGCCCCTATAGTTTTTTTTGGATTCAGAGGATTGGACCTATTGATCTTATGACTTACAAGGAGATGATGAATAATGGATCTTTTGAAACTTATATTTTCTTTATTGCTCGGTTTTCTTAAAGGCATTCTATGGGGTGGTCTTTTTTTATTTGTTGCCGTAATTATTCTACCCGAAAATATTCTACTCAAATTATTGAACATATTTAAAACCAATCTAGTATTAAAAAATAAAGTTTTCACAAAAACGAGATTGTTCTTTGATTTCTTATTTGGCAATAAGTCGATTGTTCATGAATCAGAATCACCTATTTCTATTAATTTTCAAAAAAACATGACTGAATTAATGAACGAAAAAAGAGCTATAGAATCAAATGTATTTTTTCTTGATTTACTTAAAAATCTTAGTGATATAATATTCTTTTCATCTTCTCAACGTGGGGACAACGAACGTGCCACACTTGAACTTATTGAAAGAGCAATGGAATATTTAATTTATTATTCTTCTCAATTAAAGAATTCTCAAAAATCAAAAAAAATTAAAGATCGTATTGATTCAGAATCCGAAAACCTTCAAAACAAATTGAATGATTTAATTGCTTTCTTGAGTAAAAAAAACAGCGAGGGCCAAATCAAAAAAGCAATATTATCATTAAAAAAGGACATATCTCTATTTAATGATTCCATGAAAAATGAATATGATTCTACCCTCAGAGATTTGAAAAACATTAATCAACAAATTGCTGATAATTTTATAAACTTGTTAGAGGAAAAATGATTTGTAATTCATTCAAAAGTTTTAATAAAGTGATCCATGAATGCTCATTTAAATACTCAGAGATAGATAAACTGTATTTAACTGGCAGCCAAGTTGAATTCTTTAAAAAAGAAACCTTGTCAAAAGATTCTGACATTGATCTTATAGTATTTTTTTCAACAAATACGATGTCACCAGGTATCATTCCGTTTTTTTCAAAAGTAACTACACAGTTAAATATAATTATTCACCCTCTATTGATTTTTGAGAATGAAAAAAAAATCAAATTAGGCATTAATGAATATCGCAGTGCAATACAAAACGGCATTTTGCTTTACAGCAAGAATAATTATGAATTGGGGGCAGGAGTTGCAGGGCTTTCTCAGACGTCTTGGGTAAATAACTATAAATAAACGAGATATAAACAAAACACAGAAAGATAGCAAGAGATACTGTATTTAAGACGTAACTTGTTATGGTGCAGGAAAATAACCAACACGTCTGATTAGTTTTTGTATATTGGGAGGGAATATGCCGGGAAAAGTATTCATAAGTTGTGGCCAAAGGCCGGATGAAGAAAAGCACGCGTTTGAGGTTAAAAAATGGTTCGATGGAAGGGACTTTAATGCTTATGTGGCAAAAAGGACCCAGGACATTCAAGACGTTAATAGCGCGATAATTGATGAATTAATGCTGTCGGATTATTTCGTTTTTATAGATTTCAAGCGAGAGCCTATCAATTTTTTTAGAACAAAGTTTAGAGGTTCTCTTTTTTCCCACCAGGAAGTTGCCCTTGCTTATTATAGTAATTTTGACAAGGTGATTTTCCTATCTGAAAAGGGAGTTCTTCTTGAGGGGTTTCTGGAATATATCTTGGGGAACCCCATCACTTTTAATCACAGAAACGAGATTGTTTCAAAGATTGAAGAAGAGGTCGAAAGGTCCGGGTGGATGAGCGAGTATTCTCGACATTTAGTTTTGGGTGATATTAGTTCAGACTTGCAAGCCTGGGATTATGGGGATCAAACGGGGGGAATGTCGCAATTTATTTGGCAAGGTAAAATAAAGAACCTTAGAAAAGATATTGCGGCGAGAGATGTCCTGGCTATTTTGCGTAGAATTACTGATACTTCAACGGTGAAAACGCAATTGTCTCCGGACCAGGCATTTTTAAAATGGGCTGGCATTGCCGCGATTGCCAAGGGGTATTCAAGAACCATTTTCCCCGAGAGCGAGGGAGTTTTAGACTTGTTCGCTCTTTCTTTTGTGAATCCCTTAGAAGTCTATATTCATAGTTGCCAAGATCGCAGAAGAAGGCCTATTTTCACGGGTAAAGTCGGGAACGTCTATCGTTTGGATTATGAGGTTTTTGCGCAAGGCTTTCCGATGCTTAATTTTTCTTTACTAGTAGAACTAACCGGGATTGCGAACACAACAGTTGTGAAGCCTATTTTTTAGAATCTAAGGCAATCTCTTTTAGAAACTCTTTGTAGTTCATATAACACCGTGTCAGACGTCTTGGGTAAATAACTATAAATAAACGAGATATAAACAAAATACAGAAAAGAGAGCAAGGTGCTCTGCATTTAAGACGTAACTTGTTATGGTGCAAGAGAATAACCAACACGTCTGATTAGTTTTGGTAGACCCTTTGAATGACCGCCTTCATGAAGAATTAGGTGACGAAGAAAGAAAAGCTTTTGTCGAAGACCTGTTTAAGCATGCTAAACAGGAGCTTCTCAAAAAAAGTGAATGAAGAAGATTCACTTAAATCAAAAAAGGCTAAAAAGACTCTGGATTACAAAGTAAGTAAAGACTGCAAAATGATATTGCAAGATTTTAAGGGAGAAATCATGAAAAAACTTATAATAGCTGTTATCTTTGTTTGCATGGTTTTTAATGTTGCTTGGGGGCAACAAAAATACTCGCTTGAGATAATATCCGATGAAAGTTTTAGTGGAGACTGCTTCTATTCTCCAGAAGATGATGAGGTTGTTTTTATTTTTTCAAATGACGGGAAAAGAGCATATTTACCTAAAAAATTAGTTTGTAGTGCATGGACAAAAGATGAGACTCAATATGTCCTAGAGTTAACAAATTTTGATAATGACTCGAACTTGGCTGATTCATATATTATGAATCCTGACAATAGAATTCTTATTATTTGCAAAACGCCAACAATACTGCGCACGAAAGAATTACAAGGTTTTAGTATTTGGCTTGGCGGAGAAAGAGTAATTCGATTTGGTTATGAAAAATTATCAATCTGGCAAAAGATTTGGCGTCCTATTTACAACCAACTTCCTGAGGATGTAAAAATAGAGTTAAATAACCTGAAACATAAGTGAGTAATGTTTTCATGGGGAAATAATGTTTAGAGAGCCAAGAATAATCATCAAAGAAGACGAAATCCCTGATTATGAAGAGAGAATGGGAAATGAACAACTTTTTCAGACGTCTTGGGTAAATAACTATAAATAAACGAGATATAAACAAAACACAGAAAGATAGCAAGAGATACTGTATTTAAGACGTAACTTGTTATGGTGCAGGAAAATAACCAACACGTCTGATTAGTTTTTGTATAAAGTGAATCAGCGATATGTTATCAGAAAATATTGTAAGGTGTTTAAGGAGATTAAATAGAGGGGGAAAGCATGAGTTTTTATACAGGGCTTCATTTGTGGAGTAATATCTTCATAGCGGTTGGGTTTATAGTGGCTGCTTTGGCAGGCTTTGGTTCTTTTTATTCAGGCAAAAAGATAGAACAATTTAAGGAAAAACAAGCCGAAATTAGGGAAAAAGACCTCCAAGGTAACTTTGATTCTCTCCAAGAGGGTAATGAAACATTGCAACAGCGACTAGCACCGTTTGAAGAATTCGCGCAAAAGATATACCCTGATGACAAGGCGGATGAGGCTCTGGGCAAATTAAGTAAAGATGTAGAAAAGATGAGAACAGAGCTACAGGCAGAGAAAAACACCATCAGGGATTTTGAAACAAAACTAGAAATCACGTTTTCAGGAAAATGGAGTAGCTCTCCTGTCATTAGAATTATGTCTCCTGTAAACAATCAATACTATGTTGAATTGATCAAAACGGAGAATCCTGAAGATAGACCAATAAAATTTTTTGCAACAGAAGCATATTCTTTCGATACACTTTCTTCGAGCCGTGTAGTTTTCAAAGCACGCCAGGCGGTACATAAGGGTGATTATCCGGTAGGAAAGGGTGTCGAGACAGTGTTTTTGTACGATGCGATTAATGTTCACATGCCGATTGTTGCAACTGAGAAGATTGAGGGAAAACAAGTTCTCGTTGAACGCATCGAAATTATTTTTTATATAAACGGAAAAGAGCGGGACAAGTTACTTTATGCTAGACCAAAAGAAATACCACTTGATAAAGGGTGGATTAATTCTCAACTTATTTTGACCGATGGATATTTTGCTGCGCGATTAAAAGCTCAGTGATAGAAATAAATGGGGTCAGGCCTCGCCAAAGCACAAATTGTGGATAGTATGGATAAGTCTTCAACTTAACCACATTATCCACAATACTACTGCTGCTAATTTTGAAATTTCCGAATAGTCCAATTCCCGGTAGGGGAGCTTGTAGCGATCCTGGTATCGGTATCACACGGTTTTTCCATGGAAATATCCCGACGGTACAAAGCTTCTCCTAAAAACCCCAAGAAATATTGACGTCGTTGTAATAATGGTAAGCCATAAGAAACCCCGTATAAGCCCGTATTTTGATCCTTTTGGACTTGAATCCCTAGGGTCCGATAATGTATGTTATGTTAACTTGGCAAGGCGGGAACGATTGGGATTGGTTGTAGCAGGTTCACCTCTTCAGTTGATCTGGCCGTGTAGATATTTTAGGCGTTTTCCCTCCGGGAAACGTTCTATGGCGTATCTAAGCATGGTTCTGGGCATCGATCTATAGCAACCCTTAAGAAAGCCCTCACAGACGCTTATATCGCGTTTTCCGACCTCTCTAAGCATCCATCCTACTGCTTTATGGATAAGGTCATGATCATCGTTGAGTAATAGCCGTGATATCTTAATTGTGTCCTCAAAGTCGTCGCTTTTTATGAACTTGTATGTCGAAATGATCGCTATGCGACGTTCCCACATATTTTGGGACCTTACAAGGACGTATAACGGTTTTTTGCTTTTGTCGGCCAAATACTCGCCGACAATTTTGTAAGCCGACAAATCTACAAGATCCCAGTTGTTTATGTATTTTGTATTTTTTAAATATGCCGTATAGACATTTTTTCTGGTACCAGAATCACCGGATGAGTATTTCTGTACAAGGATTAACAGTGCTAAAAGTCTTTCTTCGTGAATTTTTGATTTTAGGAGTGAAATAGTATCATTTAAAGTGAGATCTTTAAACTTTTTGGCTACCGCGCGTGTTTCGGGTACCTTAACCCCCAGGAAAATATCACCTTCGCCATATTCTCCCGGACCGGTCTTAAAAAAGCGTTGCAGGATCTCCGCTTTTTCTTTACTAGCGTATTTTTTGAGTTCCTTGTGGATAGTTGATAAGTTCATGGTGGGTATTATAACACTAAGCCCCCTACCCTTCTATAATTTCAGCCTCGGGACACCAAGCTGGATCAACTATACATATAAACTTAACCGGTGTTTGTCCCGTATTTTCTATTCTTTGTCTCGCTTTTGGAGGGATATATACGCAGGATCCGGTGGATATGGGAGATGTTTCATCGTCTACGTACATGAGCGCATTTCCCTCAAGTATGTAATAAACTTCTGAATATTCGAGTCTATGCCATTTTGTAGCAATACTCGGGGCAATTTCGGCATGAGCTAAACTGTATCGCAGGTCCATTTTTTCGGTAGCCGGATTAAATAGCTCTTTTAATAGAGCCCCATCTCCGGATTCGAATGTTTTCATTTCATCCAGTTGGCGTACGAACATTTTTTCTTCTCCCCTATTTAGCCAGTTTTTTTATTACACCCACCACGATTAAACAGGCTAACCCAGCAAAAATTAAAGAATTGTCGAACTTTGGCATGATATCAAAAGCTGACATAAGGATCAGTATGAGTCCCGCAGCCCCTAGTAGTGTTGTTGTGACTTTTACTGCTTTAGATTCCATGGTTTCTCCTGTTGAGTTGTAAACTTTTCACCTTAATATTACAACATAAATTGTGGCTTATGACAATATGAAAAGAATTCTTCAAATTGTACCGATAATTATGGGGTTAGGAAGGTTCTATTTTTTTAGATCGATCATACTTAATGCGCCAGATATTCCTTGGCGTATTTGTCGACCAGGTTGCGGATAAGTTTTTGATATTTTGTGTGGTGTTTTTTGGCAAGTCCTTTAAAGGCACTTATGCTTGTTTCGTTTAAAAGAATGGTTACCTTTACTCTTTTTTCCGGTATTATTAATTCCTCCGGCGGTGGTAGGAAATCTGCAATTTCCGTCACTTTGCCAATAGGCATATCTTTGTTGTTTTTCTTATTTTTCATAATGTGAAGCTCCTTTTCTCCAATAACCGGCTCCTATAATCCGGATTTTTCGTCCTCGCCAAGTAAATCTTACGGTTAATATTTTGCCTTGAACTTTGCCTATGCAAAATAACCGTTCTTCTGTTCTACTGTGCTCTGAGTCAACTATTAATTTTCTTTGTGGATCCTTGAAAACTTCAGCGGCTGTCGCGAAATCTATGCCGTGTTTGTACAGATTAATTTTCTCTTTTTCTAAATTCCACTCAAAGCTGCATTCTTTACTCATTTTAAGTTTACCTCACATTAAATCAGTTGTCAATATAAACATACATATAAACATACATACTTTAGATCTGCTTTGCTAAAGCATGAAAACCTTTTTTAGTTGTTCTGTCCCATACTATTAGAGACACAAAAAAGAGGTTCTTTCTTTCAATTTATTAATAAAAATATGGTATATGATGATGGTGAACGCGATAGACTGTGCGTTACGCTGATATGAGTGCTTGTAATGCACTGAGGTATGCTTGATGCATAGCCTTGATATCTTCAGAAATCGGGCTAATTGGACGTAGGACTATGAACCAGCCTTCTGCACCATTGGAATCTTTTACGTTTGCGGCGTAAACGATAGCGCGGGAGAAGGAATATAATCCTTCTTCATGTCCTATGGTGACCACGGGAATTTTTAATTTTTCGCATATATTGGTGAGATCTTCCGGTTGCTGAGATGGTCCCCTAATGAGTCCCAGAATATCGGTTGCTCCTTTTGTTCGAGCGAAATTTACAAGCGCGTTCATTTCGTCCGCCTGTGATCCGGTAACATTCTTCGTATTCTTTAGTTCCACTTTAGTAATAACAAACGTTTCAACATCCAATCTTGTCTTCTTTATTATAGAGTTGAGGATATCTCCGGCTGCCTCGTTTTTCGCGAAAATAATAATCTTTCCGTTCTTCATCGTAGAATGTGAAGAAAGGATTTCATTCATTGTATAATCAATATCTACGGCCATTGTCGAAGAAAGTATATCATCCGCATATAAAATAAGGCTTTCGCCCTCTTTCTGTCGATCCAAGAGAATCATTTCTGTCGATAGCGCCGAGAATGAATAATCTCCACCGGACGAATTTCGCAGAGTATTACAAGACTCCTTAAAAGAGTCCAGTAACTTATCGGTTTCAGATATGCGGGTGAGAAGTTCTTCTCGCCGGAGGACCTCATCTTTAGCCCATCCGTATATTTCTTCACAGAGTTCTTTCTTGATTCTGTCTTCAGAACTGGGGCTAAGGTCATCATCACGGATGTCGGGATGGAATAAAAACAGGCTTAAATATTCCACAGCGGCTTTGACAGGTATAGAAAACTCATCTTCAGTATCCGCAGCCCACATGTTAAGCCAAACATTTTCAAGTTTCATAAAATAAGATTTTAATAATATTTCCCGAATCTCAGCGGGTTCTGGAAATAAAGTATTATTTTCGACATCTATCTGGTTAGTGTGAGCAACTTTCAGCATGTCTGTTAGAGCAAAAAGTTTTGCTACGATACCTGATATATCTAGCTCGTTATGAAAAAGTAATTGCTGGTATATAGGCAAGTTTTCAACATCTACTTGCGATTCTAGCTGGATGATAGACGCATATATATCTCTGAACTCTTCATTGTCAGCTTCTTCACCGGCAAGGGTATAATCCTGAGAGTGTTTAGTGCTTTTCCATAATCCTTTGTTTTGTTTAATTGCTTCCTGCTGACCAAATTTACACGTTATCATGTTTATTAATTCTTCAGTGGAAAGTATCGTTTCTATAGGCAAGAACCCAAACTCTGTCAGGGAACGTGAGATATCCTCGGTTCGTTTTTGAAATTCTGCATTCTTAGCATAAAGTTGTGGAAATTTAACTAAACGATGAGGTGTAGCTACGCGATTGAATATCAAGGCAGCAGGATAAGGCTTTGTTGCCTTGTCAAAAGCAAGCTCAGTGGATTTAAAACCACCCTTTCCGTTAGGAGCAGCGTAAATAGATCTATATCCGAGCATCTGAATGAAGCGACCATTAGTGCCTTGTAATGTTTGCATAGCGTCATGTGCAAGATGGGCCTCTGGGAGCCAAGCAAGCCCTATTTTCGTTACACATTGAGTATTATCAATGTACCAGGGTGCACGCTGTTCATTGCTAAATTGCCCACAGCCTTTAATTCCCAGCCATGTTCCATCCGCAAGCGGAAAATATGCTTGTCTACCGTTCGCGACAGGAACGAAAATATCTTTAAGCATCTCTTTTTTGTCAGCGGTTCTATCTGTGACACCGACGACTATTGTTTCGCCCTGCTCTATGAGTTCATTTGCTATCTCGGGGCTTCCCACCTTAAAAACACTGTATTTCATTATGATATCGGTCACAGATTCACCAGCGATAAATATCGGGTCAACAGCAACTATTTCGCCTGTATGCTCATTAGGTAATGCTCTAAGGAAAACCGGTCTTAATATTGGGTCCCTCAAAAGTGCGGATTTTATTGCCGGAGTGAATGTTTTTTTCAGATGAGGCAATTGGTCAAGGCCGTTTTTGATTAGATACTGTTCAAATTTGTTTTCATCATATTTTTGTGCTGGTGCTATATTTTTCGACCCTTCAAGCTTTTGCATGCGCCCTGCAATTTCCATAACACTTGATTGGAGCATCTTTTGTTCCGCAATGCTCATGTTCGGTTTTTCTAAGAGTTCAGTTACCGTGTTACTTTTTATTAGTTTGTCTATATTGTCTATCTCGCGGAGCCAGTCAACAAGATAATAGCTGACGTGTTGTCCTTCACTCAATTCTATGACTAAACCAGCTTCCTTGAGTGTCGAAAGTTCATCTTGGATAGTCTTCAAATAATGATCATTGTCGTTGGATAATTCCTCTAAGCTTTTAGTGTTTCCGATAAATATCTTGTTAATATGCATTTCTCTGAGTAGCGTTGCCGGTGTCCTGAGAGATTCATTGACTATTGAACTAATACTGACATCTTTTTCAAGGCCATCCATTTCGTCCGTAAAACCTCTTGCCGCCGCACCGAGGGATTTATTGCGTTTTGAATACTTGGAATCGCTTTCAAGGTCTTCCAGGAGAGGTGTTATTAATTCAATGACCTGTGGGGTGAGATTTGAGGCGCAGTACATTATTTCACCATCTTCTGATTTTTTAACAAGATTAAAATTCTCAAGTGTGTCTAAATTTTTGATAAGATTTTTTTCTGAAAGATGGCCATCAGGTGTATTACTGGTCGTAAGTTGTCTGATCTGCTCGATGGTTACGTAATCACCGGGAAGTTTCGTTCGTATGAGGTTGAATATTTCATGGGGAGAACTCGGATATTCACGTGTGATATTATGTTTCTTTTGATGTGTCGAAATGACAGGACTTGTGACAAGACACCAATGTTCTTGGATAAGAACATCGTACCCTTGATTCTTCATGAAATCGGCTTGTTCAAGGTCTATTTTTGTATATTTAAGAATGGCCTGGCTGAAATCAACATTGGTTAAATTAACCCCTCTTAGATCGGTATGAGTTAGATCGGCTTTAGCAAGTTTCGCATAACTTAAACAAGCGTTCATTAAGTTTGCCCAGGTCAAATTTGCCCCTCGTAAGTCAGCATTTTCAAAGTTTGCCCATGCAAGAGAAGTATGAATCAGTTTTGCCTTTCTCAAATCAGATGAAATAAAAATTGTCCCCATCATCATTGCGTATGAGAGATTAGCCGATTTTAAAATAGTGTTTTCAAAATTAGACCAGTTTGTCCATGAAGCCTTTAACGTAGCATTAGTCAGGTTTTGTTTTTGGAAATCATAGGCTTCAATGTCAGTATCAGAATCCACCCCTATTCCATTTAACTCCGCGTTTTTCAGATTTTTTCTTTCTTTGTTAATAAGGGCTGTAAGGTCTTCAGGCAGAGATTCCTTCGCTAGAAATTTCCAATCAATTATCTTTATATCCTCTAATTCTCCTTCGTTATCAATTTTTACTAAAATATTTCCGAAATGCAGATGTCCGTGGGCTGATCTCACCGGATCTTCTTTGAAAGTCTTTTTTATAGCATAACGTATCGTTTCAGTTATTTGTTTTCTCTGATTCTCTTTAAATTTTGTGCGTAGACCGTCTTTTGTGTATTTGCCGTCCCAAATATTTTCAAGTGTTTGGTAACCCAAAGGTTCCAGATTGATCTCAAAAAGCATGTTTTTGTCTAATTTGTCTCCGGCGTCAAAAACCGGGCAGAACCAGGGGCGTTTTCGGGCAAAAAACTTTTCTACATAATCATTATCGTTTTGGCGTTGCAAAACTTGTATTCCGTTATCGTGTTCAAAAACTCCCACAAATCCCCCGCCGTCTTTGATCCTATTTGGTATTTTATCAGAATCGATCTTTGGAAAGTTTTTAAGTCCGCTTGTTTGTAGATCCGACATAACTTTTATGATTCGCGGATCTTGTGAGAGGTCAATGCCTTTGATGACTTTTCCGTGACCATAAGGTAGGTTTAGCCATCTTTCTCTATACGATTCTCCCCATCCGACAAAATTGTTTTCATGTTTCGAGAGAAACCCTTCTTCACTTAGAGTTACCGTTCCGGTTGTATATATTTTATTGCCTGGCGCCATTTGTACGCGCCATTTATTTTTAGATTTTTCAGTTATAACTTTGTCTGCTAGGTTCGGGTTGAGGTTATCGTAAACTTCTTCCAGTTCTTTTCTTTCGTTGTGAAATCCGTTGAAATATATCTCTATTTTTTGGAAATTTTCTTTCTTTATGAAACTTGAAATCACACTTACTTGTTCAGTAAATTCCACTGGCAGCATATGTGCAAGAATATATTGAGTTGTCCCGTCTTGCTTTTCCGCACGCGCTATAAATGCCGCACAATGTACTAGTCCGGGTGTTATCAGTTTCTCATTGTTCATTAAGTTTACAACGGCCATTTCGCCGGCGTTGATTATTATAGCGGTTCCATCCGGTGTGATATATTCAGAGATATCAGTTTCCGGGGTCATTTCAGCCACATTAGTATGAACTTCCCCCCCTTGATGAAACAGGTCATAAACGCTTGTTCGGGTTACGAGGGTTTTTTTCTTTTTAACTTTTTGTGAATTCTTCGGATTTGAATTAATACTGGCTACTTCGTAAAACCTCTGGCCGCTTGCTGTTGCCGTGCGAATTTCCATCTCTCGTGTGTATTGATCCCAGAAGATGTTAGTAAAGTAATTGTGTTTGGTTGCCATTATTGCGGGGCGTATTGCTCTTATGTATGCCCCTTCGGCAAATGTCATTTCCCAATCAGTGATTAGGTTGTCCTTGGAGAGGAGTAAGAGTTCGAAAGCGGTCGCGACCATATCGTTTACTAAAAGGTCATCTTCAAGCTCAGGCGCTTTGTCTTTTGGAAAAGTGTGGGCATATGCCTTTCTTATTCTTTCGTCGGAAAGGATCATCTCTCGGATAGCACTGTATCTTAGAGGCGCTTGACGTGCTATTATCTGCATGATAGCCTCTATCTCTTCATGGAAGATCGCTCTTAGCTGTTTTAAGGGATCGTTTTTGAGGCGCGGGGATAAAAGCACCTTGCCATGTGTCAGAAGTTTTGCGTTGGATTCTGCTAGGATAGGATCATCCTCTTTTGCATATACAACCCGAGAAAGTCTAACTGCCTGACTGATCATTTCGCGCCGAACCCGTGCCATTTTTCGAAGTACAGCATCTTCTGAGACTACTATTATGCGCTGATCGTCATCGAAACATGGTTTGCTCCACAGATATTTGAGGGGTATTTTTATTTCGACCTTTGTGCCATCTTCAAGCGGTGTGTATTCGATTGTGCCGTTCATTTTGGCGATATCTTTCTTCATCATTGTGTATCCATCATGAGCCTCACTAAAATATCGTGAAGTATGTTTACGCTTTCGTATTGTCGGTGTGCCGTCCTCTTTAAATTCAATGGGCTTGCCGTTGTCGATACATGAAAGAACGAGTACCGTACTGTCATGGTAGACTTGTAGCGTTATCCTGCTGTCGTAGTTCTCCGGAGCGATTCCCAGCTCAGTAATTTTATCGACTATTGAGTCAAAGGAGTTTTTCGCGATTTCTCGCATCATAAACGCCAGACTCATATGTTTATCCACTGATTGATGTACTTTTGATTTAAGTAATTGTGCAAAAAACAATTTTTTCAATTTATTATACGGAGGAGCATTTTTAAGTTTTTCATTATATTTGTGATCATAAAACGGTAGTTCAACCGTGATTCCGGGGAGAGCAACGCAGATTGGTGCGGTCGCCAATGTGGATGCTAGGTTATCGACATTAGGCTTGGGCGTATTTACCGCGTAAGCGGGAACGGACAAAAGAAGAAGCGCCCCTGTAAGAAACAGGGAGATTCCCCTCAAGGTCAGCTTATGTAATCTGGTAATAATAAACATTGTAATATTATACATATACCTGCAGGTTAACGCAATAAAAAGCAGGTTGGCTATTTTTCTCTTAACTAAATATAAGTTCAACAGTTACAGCTGGTTATACGCTCTAATTTGAGAAGTTGTTATATTGGGTCTTGAGGGTTGGATGCATGATGTAAAGAATGTCTATTTTTTGATCAATGTAAGGATACTTTTGTCAGTATCCAGCTTAATGTGGAAATTATTCAAGAAAGACATGCCGAGCAAGCCCTTTGGTTGGGGTTGTCCTTGATCAGCGATTAGAATAACGGCTTTGACGTTCTTGGCCTCGGCATTGCCTACTTTAATGGATCTTAGGGTTACAGGGATTGCCTCTCCTGTGCTTCCATCCGCCAGTCGAACGGGTACCGCGTTTTTTCTTCGTATTTGTATACCAAGCCTTCTGGCGGCGTGTGGCGGTATTGATACCAGATTCGCGCCGGTATCGACAATCAAATCAATGTCAACTGAACCGTTTAAGGTCGCGTTAACTGTGATCATAGATTTATCCTTAAACTTTATATTGGTAATCATGTTTTGTTTTTTCAGGGACTCCTGCTTTATCCTTTCAGCTGCTTCTATACGCTTAAATACATTTTCTTTTTGTTTCTTCGCGCTTTCCGGATTGATACTAGACATTATAGGTTTTTTTGAAGCACCAGTTGATGTTATTGATTTGATCCTGCTATTAGGGAGGACTGTTGTTCCAAATCCAATGTCTAACGTTAGTCCTTCGTCAGTGTAGTTGGTGATTACACCGGAGATTTCTCCCTTATTTTTTAGCTTAATGCAGACAACATTTTTATTTTTAGAATATTTAGCTATTTGCTCTGAAAGATTTTGTGACGACTCCCCCGCCCTTGCTGTCATTGTCGTCAACAGCATGAGTGATAGTATAAATAAAACTGTGGATATTTTGATAGATCTCTTCATGTTTACTTTTGAGTACTGTATTTTGCTAATAAAGTGCGTGCTGTAGTGTACTCTGATGTCATATCCCACGCCTTTTTCCCCGGCCAATCATTTTCTACAAGCCAATGAAAGAGTTGATCTGGGGAGAATCCAGAATCGTTTAGGTGAGATGAAATGATAAAATTTAGCCAGGACTCCCTGTCGGCAGAACTCAGACGTATAGTGTCTTTATTGGCCGAGTCTGAAAACGTTTTCAAAAGACGCGCCGCTCTTTTTCCGGCGAGTGTTTCCATTTCTACCTACTTTCTTCTATTTTTTTATCCAGCTTTTAACTTTATTTTTAGCCAGTTCCACCATGCTTTTATACTTATGTGGATCCGGTTTTATATACCATGCCTTAACAAGTTCTCCCGCAGGTTTTTTATGAGGTGTAAAACCACGATTATATTTACCACCCATACGCGGGCTTGTTCTCCATGTCCACCAGTAAAAACCGTAAAACCAATCTTTGCCCCAGAAGGTTTCAAAAGCGGCTTTATAGCAGTTGTATTGTTGTCGCAGATCCACTTCACCAATAGATCTATGTGCCCATGGTACCCTTGCGCTTCCTCCAGCGCTTCGATATCCGATTTCCGGAAAAATTACGGGTTTGCCATGAGTCTTTTGCCATGCTTCTATATTCTTAAGCCATGGTTTCCAAGCATTTTTAATTTCAAAATATGATGGTTTATCTTTTTTTGATAACGGGAAATATGCTGAAATGCCAGCATAGTCAAGGTTTCCCCAGAAACGAATATTTTCGTATTCCTCGAACCAGTTAGCGGTATAAACAAGCCTTCCCGAATAAACCTTTCTTACTTCAGCAATTAACTCTATCCACTTATCCGGGCGTTGAGTAGTTGTCATGGAAAGCTCGGTACCGATATTAAATATTTCCAATTCAAGTTCTTCGGCTATTTTTGCGTAGTGTAGAACATATGCCGAATAACTTGCAAACCATGCATCCCAGTTAGTGTCATCAGTAAAGCCTATCTCCCCTCTCCATGCCCCCGAAGAATAAGTTTCAAGGTTAAGGTGCGGACTTAGCATGATGTGCATTCCCAGGCGCTGCATTTTCTTTATCGCGAAAGTTAAACTCGCGTCAGTAGGTGTTCTTTCCGGTTGACGGTATATTTCAGTCGAATGTGAATCGGCTTGATACCATGTGGTTACTAGATTAACCCAGGAAGCGTTTGTTTCTTTTGACATCTCCGGTATGGATATTCCGGCTTCAATGCCCGCGTACTTTCCAGGTAGCCACGATGTATAGGATATACCTTCCTGCCACGTGGGATACGGGTCAGGTTCGCTTTTGGCCATATAGTTCAGTACTTTGATTTTTGTTAACTCGCTGGAAGATTCAACTACCCAACTATTCCAGTTTGCATATTTTTCGGGGTTAACTTTTTTACGGACAAATTGTGTAATCTCATCTTTTGTTACATCAAGTTCATAGTCGTTTGGTACTACATAAGGGTCATGTTCATAAAACATATCGGTTTGTCCGAATTTGACCCTACCGTCGAAAACTTCTACTGTAGTTTTTGAATCTTTATTCGTTGAAACTTGCCATCCGGTTCCTCGGATACCGCAAGCCCCTGTAGGTGTTTTAACGGTGAATTTTTTAAGTCGAGTATGTCTTGTAAGATTTGCTAGAAGTTTTCCATCAATGAGATCAAGCTCTATCGGATCTTTGGACGCGAGCACCAGCTCAGTATTTTCGTCAGCTTTAACAATGGCGGTAGCTGTGTTTCCAAGAAGCAGGCTACAACTCGAATTTTTACCTGTTTTTATCCTGTCACCATCTGCTAATGTATATTCCTCATTGAGTGGCTCCCACTCCTCTGTCTCCACTTTATAGACACTCACATCGCCGCTTTGGGCTAGAGTCGATCCATTTAGAGAAAATAGGTACGCGAAATATCCTGCTGGAGCTATTATGCAAATGACTACAAGAGCTATGATTAAGGCTTTAATTTTCATGATCCCCCTTTAACGTTAATTACAGTACATAATATACCATAACATGACGTGTAATCTAAACGGGAAATTTATTTCCGAGAAAATGTTGTTAAGTAGAGTATATACGTCTCTTTGCTAATAGCGGTTTCAACACACTATTCATTCCACATGAGACATTCATCCAAAGCCAACATGGCAAATGTTCTTAATTTTTCGTCCGGTTGTTTGTTATATTCCGAAAGAAAAAATAAGGCATCCTGTGTTGGTTGATGTGCCAATAGGATCAATATGGCCTCTTTAGTTTTGGTTTTTATGCCTGGGTGAAACAAAAGTTTTCCTATTCCAATGATTTTTTCCTGTGGAATGCTATTGTAGTTTTCTGGTAAAAGTGAGTGCCCGGTCATGTAGTTGATGGTTGATTCTGCAGGATCATTCCCGATACTGATACCACCTGCCATTACTTTTATCGCGCTTTTGTTTTTCTCACCATTCAGGTAGTACCAAAAATCATGTTCTGTCATTATCTCCTCCTTTTGTGTCAACACAATCCTTTTATGTCTTAGTATTGGAGACACATTTTTGGAGGAGATTCTTTCAAAATAATTTAGTTTTCGGGTAAGAATGATGTTCAAATAAAAGGTCGGGGTTTTAAAACTATGCGAGTTGTAGTTTAGACGCAATTTTTTGTGGAAGTCGAACAGGCTTAATATCGAGATAATATCCTAAGGCTAATAGTACTTTTTCAATTGTAATAATGGAACTGAATTCACCATTTTCAATCTTTGATATCTGTTGTTGTGTCACTCCTGTTCTTTTAGCAAGTTGATTTTGACTAAGATTTTCTTTTATGCGATACCTCACGATTAGTTTCGCTATTTTGGCTTTTTCAATTTCCAGCTTACTTAGTTCTCTAAGGTAAGCATCTTTATTTTTTTCACGAAAATGTTTATTAACACTTACTTTCTTTTTCATCTCTATCAACCTCCAATTATTGCAAAGATCTTAATTGTTTTGATAATCAGTCATTCTTTTATATGCTAAATTCAAGTCCTTTTTGGGTGTTTTTTGTGTTTTCTTTACGATTGCATGAACAAATATGATCGAGTTTCTTTTTACGAAAAAATAGAATAGTCGTATTTTCCCATTTATATCAGAAACTCTTAATTCATATAAACCCTTCCCCATGTGTTTTGCGTGGGGCATCGGAAGTTTAGGACCAAATCCCTCCAAGAGTTCTTTCTTGAAAACAAAGTTACTGTAACCTTTTGCGTTCAAAGAATCAATAAATTCCCCAACGGGTGCTTTGCCGTTGGATAAACAATAGTAAAATGTTTCAAATCTTCTCATCTACTGCCTCTTAAAGTGTACAACCAAATAGTTGTATTGTCAAGTTCTCAGTTTTCCTTTTAGTGTGCCACTATGCTCTATCTTCTATGATTGGAGACACATTTTCGGAGGAGATTCTTTCAAAATAATTGATTTTTTGGGTAAGAGAAAAAGTAGTGGTGGCTGGATACAGTTGCGGAGGACACAATGTTTAAGTTCCGTGAACGAGGAACTCAGCAGAGGGTTTAATTATTGTGTCCTCCGCATTGCCCAGAAACGGTGAACGAATGGCTGGTTCTTGACCAACCCCTTTTCCCAGACAACCTTCCTTAAATTTTCCTACGTGCTAGCTTCGTACTCTTTCAATGATATCAAACAGTTCTTTATGTTTTGGATAAGCTTTGACAGATCAATCGAAATATCTTCAAATGAGTAAAGTTTCTCTGCTAAAGACATCATGGAAGCGGAATTTTTGTCATCAAGAAGCTTTAACCGTGTGTGTGTTGTTTGTAAGCTTTTTTTTATCGTGGTGAGCAAGTCTTCTATTTTTGTAAAATCGTCTAAGGTTTCATTTTTAAGATTGAGCTCTTCACGAACTATTCGGGACAGTTTTTTTATGTCACTACAGCATAGCAGGTATGCTTCTTCTATTGAGTCTATCCCTCCCACTACACGGAGATTCTGATCATCCGCGTTCTGTGTATCGCATCTTGCGTGAGATCGTCGTTCTAGGGAATCCGCTAGGCTGAACGAGATAACTCCTATTTTGTGAAAATGATTTTGTATTCCGTGAAACA
>CAYZXR010000008.1:0-14366 GCA_964482475.1 uncultured Planctomycetia bacterium
TGTTTCTCAAAAACATGTTCCTTTAATTTCTCAAAAAGTTCAAAATACGCTTTATTCTGCTCTTGTATCATCTCAATGAACATTTTTTCTAACGATGTACCTTTTATCTCATCAGGAACGACAAAATCCTTATCAAGCGTTATATACCGCTGAGATTTTTCCGTATAAGAGCATAACCTGAATTTTTCGACCTCTTCCATTACCAGTCGTGAAACACCTATGATATCCAGGTTGAATATCGCGTGTTCCGCAACTGAATGATGTCCCATTTTGAATATAATGGTCGAATTTGATTTTCGGGATTGCTCTACTTCACCTCTGGCAGCTTCCCTGATCTCGTTGATCGGACGCGGATCCCGGCTTATGCGTGCATATGCCGCGGAAAGAACTTCCGGGGTCAGATCTTCACGTTTTCCGGACTTTTCTTCCATTTCTTTCAAAATGGATGTATCAACATTATACCCTGCTAAATATACTTCCATATCTCTCCATTCTACCGTTGTGTACGGCGGTTTTATTAATAGTATACAATAATAGCATGAGAATTACCGTGATACAAATATTTAATAGTTAATTGATCATTTCCAGCACCACAGCTCTCTGTAGCGGTCGCCTTATCAGCCCCAGAAACTTCTTATGACGCTTGCCGCTAAATTTCAGTTGGGAATACACCTGCAGCTTGGCCCTAACCCTTATCGCTCATTAATAACTGACTTATATGGCTTCCATTGTTGACGGCGGTTTACAGGCCACATTGTATGTAACGCTCACCACACCCGGAACCTCATCCACAATCCTGTTTGCCAATCCACAAAGAATATCATAAGACAATTGTGTGGGTTTCGCGCTTCTCGCGTCTATGCTATCCCAGCATCTGATTTCTATCTGCAAACCAAAATCCCGCTTACCGTCACGCATGCCGGTTACCCGATCATCATGGAGTATCGCCAGATACTGAAAAGCACCGGTAGAGGATAATTCCTCTTCAACGATCGAAGTCGCTGTCCTGACAATGCCTATCTTATCTTCCGTAACTTCACCGATTACACGTGCCGCCAGCGCCGGCCCGGGAAAAGGCATACGGTTATAAATGGATTCCGGCAGGCCCAGAACCTCGGCAACCTTCCTTACGCCGTCCTTGCGAAGCTGGATCAACGGCTCAATGATCTTATACCCAAATGCTTCCTGCGGATCTATCCCTAATTGTTCAAAAACGTTATGCTGCCGTTTGATCCCGGCAACTGTCTCGTCAATATCCGTCAATATCGTCCCTTGCAGAAGATACTGTGCTCCACTCTTCCTCACGAGATCGCTAAAAACGTCCTTATAAAAAGCCTGCGTGATCGCTTCTCTCTTTTCCTCAGGATCAGTAAGTCCTTTTAATGCATTGAAAAATTTTTCTCGCGCGTCTATTATTTCTACCTTAACACCTGCTTTTTCGAATATATCCGCAATTTCCTGAGACTCGCCATGACGCATTATCCCGTTATCGATAAAATACGTTTTAAGCCTGTCTCCCAACGCTTTATGCCCGATCATGGTCACCGCTGAAGAATCGACTCCCCCCGAAAGCGCGTTGATCACCAATCCGTCACCTACCATCTCGGATATCTTCTGGGCTTTTTCTTCGATAAAATCTTTCGCATTCAATTCATTCAGCTTGATCTCTTTGTTCTCCGCCATTTTTTCTCCTTTTTTGAAAATACTGTTTTTGTACCATTTTCTGAGAAACGGGTTTTAAATTTTCCTAAAGCACCCGCACTAATAAGCAATAAAAGGATTATGCTCGACGCGTACCCTATCCACTCGATTCCGGCTTTCTGATGCGGCACTAATACGGAAAGCGCAAACCCAGATTTATAAAAATATCCACAAATCCAATCAAAAAGAGCGCCGAGGGACAGGCTGGAAACAATGATCGAAAATAAATATACCGCAAGTGCCTGCTTTCCCATATTCTTCTTTATCACCGCCATTGTAACAATATTTGTTGCCGGTCCTGCTATTAGAAAAACGAGCGCGGCGGCAGGAGCCATCCCTTTCAGCATAAGCGCGGCGGCTATCGGGATCGAGGCTGTCGCACACACATACATAGGTATGCCAGCAAGGAGCATAACAATCATCGCTTTCAGTCCGGAACCCATATACTCTTTAATGAAACTCTCCGGGACAAAATAAGCTATCACCCCTCCAATAAGAATGCCCATAACCAACGCAGCACCTGAATCCCGAAGCAAATCCCCAAACGCATAAACAAACACACCCTTTATCTTATCTAAAACGCTATGAACATGTTTTTCCGTGGCATTGCACTGTTTACACACAGCGCCCTGCTCTCCGCCCGACGATAGTGGCTTTCCTTTTAATAAAAAATTTGAAATAAAACCAGCTAATACACCAGTCACAAATGATGCGATTATCCTATAAATCGTAAAAAGTCCGCCCAAAAGAGAATATGTCGCCAAAATCGAATCCACACCTGTTGTGGGAGTGGAAATCAAAAAAGATAATACTGCCCCCCTGCTTGCCCCTTCTTTGCGCAAAGACATTGCGGCCGGGATGACTGAACAGGAACAAAGAGGAAGCGGAATACCGAAAAGAGAAGCTTTTATGACTGATAATGTCGTATTCTGACCAAGATGCCGACTGATCATATCAGGTTTGATGAAGATATGGAGAATACCGGCGAAGAAAAACCCAAATAACAGATACGGCGACATTTTATTAAGCAACAAATACGCTTCGAGTAAAACTCCTACGACACTATTCATCATTTATTCATCCTGTTAACAATTATGGACTTTATCGATATATTTTTCAGTTCCTTGATCAAATTTTTCTCCAATCCATTCAATTTCATTCTGAGCTTACAAATTTTTATCTCCGGACATATTTTCCCCCTAAAAATGTGCTCGCTTAATTGAAAATCACCCTGAAAAATTTTCATCAACTCAAAAACCGTAATCTTGTCTGGATGCCCTATTAGAGAGAATCCTCCACCCTTACCACGGATCGATTTCAATAAACCTTCTCTACTTAACCGTTGAAGTATCTTTCTCAAATAAGGTCCCGGCATTCCCAACTTTGTGGCCAACCCGGAGACTGTAACCATCTCCCCCTTAGAAGCAGCAATGCAGCTAAGCGCCCTTATGGCATAATCTGTATCCCTTTTTATCATTTTCATTTAAATATCTCCCCTGTAGCGTGTGACCAAAACAGCAAATCCAACTCATCCATTGGGATACTTATTTTTTTCGAAAATGTCCGCAATCTGTCCTCTAACCGTAAATAAGTTTTTTCAGAGATACTGAGAGGAACGCTTTTAATTAATCCACAGGCTACCATGCTTCTCAAAATATGCACATCTAGTATGGCTAGCTCCTTCCCCAAACCTATATTACGCAAGAAATGACTAGCTTCCTTAAATCCAATACCGGTAACGTTTCTGACAAGCCAATGACGAGTTGAATCCACATTTAGAACATCAATCTTTTCTTTTATTTTGATAGCTCCATTCTGTAAGAAAATATCGCGGGCCCGCATAATGTACTTAGTTTTATTGTTTGGAAATCTTACCCCTTTTAAACCAAATTTTATCTGCTTTGCGTCCCCCGTAAAAAGAAGACCGTTTTTCTCTAATCCGGAAATAGCTTTATCACAATAAACGGCTTTGGATTGAGGCGTACATATACAAAAACATAATTCACTAAAAATTTTCTTATCAGGACTGTTCCAGACCAACTTGAATTCTTTTAGCCTGTTTTTTATAGACTTCTTTTTCGAGGTATATTCTAAAAGGATTTTTTTGATCATGACAAACATTCAATAAGTGTCTTGGCGATCTCTATATGCCTTATTTCATCATCACGTATGGAAATAAGTTTTTCTTTTATCTCTCCATCATCAACTTTCGCGATATAGTCGTCATAAGCTACTTCGGCATTTTTCTCGAAACTCAGTATTTCTTCAAATTCTTTTTTGAGCATTTCAGTATTCATTTCTATCGGACACCTCTATTTTCTCCATCATTTTATAGATCATATCTCTATGTCTCGCGGAATCACGATGAAGCGTGGAAAGCAAAGCTTGGATCTTCTCTTTCTTCGTCTTATCCATCTCTTCGTCAAGCTTAACCAGCACTTGGTCAAAATTAGCATACAAAGTCACCAAGCCCTCTTCAATTTCTATCAATCGGCTCAAGCCCTTAAATAATTCTTCCTTTTTGATCATTAGATCACTCCTGCCCGGCCAAATACCTGGAAGCGGTTAATACTGATTTTGCCCCTTCTCCGGCAGCTATAATTATCTGTTTTTCCGGAACATCAGTAACATCTCCTGCCGCAAATATTCCAGGGACATTAGTTTCGTTACGACAATTTACTTTTATTTCTCCCTGTTTATTCTTCTCAATGTCTGTAGCAAAATCAGAGTTTGGGATAAGTCCTATCTCAACAAAAATACCCTCAACAGGAATTTCTGTTTCGCCTGTACCGCTTTTGAGAACAATTCCACTAACAAATTTATCCCCTAAAACTTTTGTCACCTGGGAATTATTCATCACAGTAACTTTATCGCTTTTGATAACCTTGTCTCTCATCACAGCGTCTCCACCCAGTTCAGGAGATATGTTAATAATGAATATTTGGGACGCTATTTTTATAAGCTGAAGAGCGGCATCTAGCGCCGAATTTCCGCCGCCGATAACAGCAACAACCTTTCCCGCGAAAAGCGGCCCGTCGCAAGTAGCGCAATATGTAAGGCCCCTATTCTTAAACTCTTCTTCACCGGGAACACCTAATTCCCGTGACTGCTTTCCTGAAGCTATTACTACTGAATTGGCTGAGTATTCATCTTTGGCTGTTTTAACCAGAATAACACCATTTTTTCTCTCAATCTGATTTACCAGCTCATTCTCCCGGATATCGATGTTATACTTTCTCATGTGCTCTTCAAACTTAAGAGTCAATTCCGCGCCGCTCACAAATTGATAACCCGTATAATTTTCTATATCCGAGCTCCATGCCGCCTGACCTCCAACATCACCTGTAAGGACCAGAAAACTCAGTCCTTTACGAGCCGCGTATACCGCGGCGGTTATCCCCGCCGGGCCTGCCCCTATGATAATAAGATCCAATAAACCATTCACCATGATTTTATAATCCCAAAGCCTGTGTTATCTTGTCCTTATCAAATCCAATAATTATTTCGCCTTCAATATCCAAAACCGGCACACCCATCTGACCGGTTTTTTGTACCATTTCCTGGGCTTTTTCAGGGTTCGTCGAGATATCAATGTTTTCAAATTCGATGTTATTATCCTCAAGAAATTGCTTCGCTCTTATACAAAAATGACATGTTGACGTACTATATACTTTTACGTTTTTGCTCATAGTCCCGCTCCTTTGAATCATAGATCTTTTTTGAAAACTTGAAGTTTCTGAAGATGGATTTTTTCCTGATCTATCAGTTGATCAAGCAATGTCTTGTCTTCGTCATGAACAATCTTTTTCATTTCCTCATAAAAGACGATGGATTCTTTTTCGAACTTAATACCAAGTTCAATAGCATCACTGTCGCTTGCTGTATTTCGAGAGACAGCAAGCCCGGTGCGTTCCTTTGTAAAAACGTGACCTTCCGCGAGGGTATTCATATAGGAGAAATATTCATCAGGATATGCTCCCCTGGGTTCATATTTATGGGCAGAATCCAGGATCTTTTGAAAAGTCGAGATGTGTGCCTCTTCTTCTTTACCCAACCACTCAAATATTTCCTTAACCCCGAAATCTTTAGTTTTTTCAGCTGCTTTTTGATAAAAATCACGACCGTTAATCTCGATCTGGACACCTATCTCGACAATCTCACTAACCGCAAAACTATCTCCCATAGTCTTCTCCTGTTTTTCTTTGAAGATTCTATAGCTGCCCTATTGCGCATTAATAATTTTCGCAAAGAACCTCAAAGTACACTTGCGGGTGGGCACAGGCGGGACACTCCTTTGGTGCCTCATTGCCTCCATATATGTACCCACAATTACGGCATTTCCATTGTACTGATGTATCCTTTTTGAATACCGTGCCACCCTTTACGTTCTCTAGAAGTTTTCTATAGCGCTTTTCATGCGCTTTCTCAACAACAGCAATATCTCTAAATTGCGCGGCTATTTTCGGAAATCCTTCTTCATCAGCCACCTTCGCGGCTTCGGGATAAAGAACTTCCCACTCTTCATGCTCACCATTAGCTGCGGCCTCAAGATTTTCTGCCGTCTTCCCGATAACACCGGCAGGGTAAGTAGCTGTTATTTCAACATCACTTCCTTCGAGCAATTTAAAAAATTTCTTGGCATGCTCTTTCTCATTATCCGCTGTTTCTAGAAACAATCCTTCGATCTGTTTGTATCCTTCCTTCTTGGCAACACTCGCGAAATATGTATATCTATTCCTGGCCTGTGATTCTCCCGCGAACGACGCTAATAAATTCTTCTCAGTTTTTGTCCCCTTTAAGCTAGCCATTACTTCCCTCCTGTTTACTTTTTCCACAACATGTGAACTGTACAAAATTCTCTTATCTCAACTATATCTTCTTTTTTAATACAAAATTTTGCTGACGGGGCCACCCCCGGTTTTAGCTCTGCCCGAAGAACCTGGTCTGCAGTAAGGACTTCAATGAATTTGATGTAATGTTTATCTTCCATTGGATGCTGCACGCTACCCACTTGAACTTCAACACAAGTATCTTCGGAACACTCGCAAGAGCATTCTGTCTTTTCTACAATTATTGGGACATGCTTTTCCTGTCCCTCGTCCGATGTCTTGGCTTCAAGCTTATTCATCGGTTGTTCACAACACACAAGCGCCGGTGCGCCTTCATGCGCTATTTCAACCACATTCCCGCATATTTCACAGCGATACAGTTCTCTCACCTTTGTCATGTCACCCTCCTGGTTTAGGAAATATTGAAAGCTCTTTCAGCTAGTTCTTTGTCGACTTCTTCTATCCCGGTCTCATCAGCATTTTTAAGTTTTTCCAGAATACCAGCGGGCGTTTCTTCTTCCTCGATCTGTTCTTTAACATACCACTGCAGAAATTTTTCAGTTGTCTGATCCTCTTCGCTAATAGCAAGATCAACAAGAGCATGTATCATGGCTGAAACATTCTTCTCATGAGCTAACGTCTGTTCAAAAAGATCTACAATAGATGAAAATTCCTGCGGCGGTTCTTCGATAGCCTCGAGCATTACCCTGCTTCCCTGCTCTTGTATATAGGAATACATTTTCTTGGCATGCATAAGCTCTTCTTTTACCTGAGCGGTGAACCAATTGGCAACACCCTTCTTGCCAACAGAAGATGCGTAAGAAGCCATACCTAAATAAAAATATGCTGAATATATTTCCCTATTGATCTGGTGGCTAATACTTTGTATCATTTTTTCACTCGCCATCGTACTCCCCCTTCTTGGGTAACTACAACCTAATCCACAACCTTCGCAAACTGGTCTTTCCCAACACCACATTCTGGACAAACCCAATCCTCCGGAAGATCTACAAAAGGCACATTATCGTTATCTGCCGGATCATAAACCCACTCACAAACTATGCATCTGTATTTTTCCATTTCTCCTCCTGATAAGCGTTCCTTTGATAATAATCCTCTGCTATATTTTATACCACTTACTATCATATTACCAAGCTCTTTAAACATAATCGGCCTCATGTTAACATATTCAACATGAAGCCGATTATGCCTCTATATTTTAGGCCTTTTAATGTCATGCCCGGGACTATCTACAGCAGCCTTCTTTACAATGGGATACTGGACGCAACATGAATTTCTTAATGAATTTCATTTCATCCTCCTTGTTGGTGTTTGCTCTGTTCTGTTTCTTTTGCTATATAATGATACCACGCAGGTATCATTATGTCAAGTCTAGTGCTTCTTTTTTTGTGCTATACATTCCCTCTTTTACCCGCTACCATGCCCGAACCTTCATCCTCTGGGCAACAAATAGACCCACATATAGTATATACCCACAGCAAGAAATATCACCGCTACAACCCTTCGGACATAAAACTCAATGTTGGATATTTTATGAAACAAATGCGCCAAAGACGTAACCCCCAGTGCTATGGCTACGGAAACAGCTACAACCGGAAAAGCTGTTCCGAAGCCAAACAAAACAGGTAAAATAACACCATGTCCGCTTTTCAAGGCTAACGGTATCAAGCTTCCGAAAAAAAGAGCTGCTGATATTGGACAAAAAGACAACGCAAAAATCACTCCGAGCGCAAATGCGCCTCTCACGCCGGATCTAGCTAATTTTTTTTGTTTATTCTCAGAAAGATAAAACCCGGGAAAATTTATTTTTATAACATTCAGCAGTATTAAACCAATAATCACAAGGACAGGCCCAAGAGCTTTGTTCATATATTTTTGGAGAAAATTCGCGACTGGTGCCACGCTGACCAAAAAAACCACTATCAATATTCCCAGAACCGTATACACAAACATGCGTCCTAATGTATAGGCTATCCCGGCCCGTAACACTAGTCTCGGATGACTCACATTTTTGGATAAAAACGATATAGTCGCAATATTTGTGGCCAACGGACACGGACTTATCGAAGTTAGAATGCCTAACCATAGTGCGGTTAATAGTACTGCCATTTATTCTTTCCCCGGCAATTTGTTCAGGAAATCCATTGTCTCTACGGTTATATAATTACAAAATTTATTTTTGTCTCCCAGATATTCCCAAACTTTTTCTAAGTTCTTATACTTTACTTCCTTGCCTCCGCCCACTAGCGCGACAACAACTGATTTTGTATAAAGTTCATAATCTTCTACAAAATGAACATTCTCCTTTTTCTCGACATTAACAACTTTATATCTTAGCTGACCATTTTGAAGTTCTTTGCTAAAATTATCATCTATTGCCTCTTGTGTGTACTTCTCTATTTTGAGACAAGACGCACATCGAAAATTTCCGTGTAAATATCTAACTATGACATAGTTATCATCAGTCACATTTTCAGCTATAACCTCCAGGCCTCCCGCCCCCTGTATCATTGTCATAACCATGATAAATACCGCCGCATACACTCTGATTTTTCTAAACATTTGCCGAGCCTTTTTTAGGAAATCCATTTTTTTATTTCATCTATGGGAACAACCTTACCGGTAGATTTCACTTCCCCATCAATTACTAATGCCGGTGTGATCATCACTTCGTATTCGGTTATTTTCGCCATATCTTCTACCTTGATAATTTCCGCCTGCACATCGGCTTCTTCCGCCGCTTTTATAGCATTCTCATAAAGATTTTTGCACTTTGGGCATCCCATCCCCAATATTTCTATTTTCATTACTCCCCCTAGCTACTTAAAGTTCCAAAAAGTACACCGCTTATGGTCGCCATCACAATCACCAGGCTTACATAAACAACAGTCTTTTTTGTTCCTATTACGTTCCTTATAACAAGCATATTCGGAAGGCTTAACGCCGGACCTGCCAAGAGAAGCGCCAAGGCTGGACCATCGCCCATCCCCGCTCCAATAAGACCTTTGAGGATCGGAATTTCTGTCAAAGTAGCGAAATACATAAACGCTCCCGCAATGGAAGCGAAAAAATTAGCGGAAAAAGAATTCCCTCCCACGATACTATTTATAATAGCTGACGGTATAAGCCCTTCATGTCCGGGCCGTCCCAACAATAATCCGGCTATGACTACACCAGCTAAAAGAAGAGGCAATATCTGTTTCGCAAAACCCCAGGAAGCACCTACCCATGATTTTATATCATCTTTACTGAACCAGAAAATACTCATCAACGTAAGCGCTGTTAAACAAAGACTTGTTATAATCCATTTAAAGTTAAGGATCAAAGTCCAGAATGTTGCCTCCTGCCCTGCGGGCTGTGGCAAGTTGGCAAACACAAGCACTCCCACCATAGAAGCAAAATATAGTGCGGTCTTCCATAGCGGTCTATCGTTGTCATCATCGGAGACTTGAAAATTTCCCTCCGCATGCCGGGCACGCTCCTCTTTAATGAAAATAAGGTGCATCAAAACACCGATCGCTATGCTGAATAAAATAGCGCCGATAGCTCTTGCCAAACCCAATTTCCATCCCAAAACACGTGCTGTTAATATGATCGCCAGAACATTGATAGCCGGACCGGAATAAAGAAATGCCGTAGCAGGACCAAGTCCGGCACCCCTTTTATATATCCCCGAGAAAAGCGGCAGTACTGTACATGAACACACCGCTAGAATTGTCCCTGAAATAGACGCAACCCCGTAAGCAAGGAATTTGTTGGCTTTTGCTCCGAAATATTTAATAACTGATGACTGGCTGACAAAAATTGAGACCGCGCCTGCTATAAAAAAGGCCGGGACAAGACATAACAAGACATGTTTCCTGGCATACCACCTGACCAGCGCAAGTGCTTCAAAAAGGGGATTTTTAAAAGGTATTAATTCTATCGGCAAATAAAAACATCCTAAGAAAATTGCGGCAATAAGTAGAAACTTCTTATTTTCTTTCATCATCTTCCTCCAAAACCGAACAACATCCGCCATCGATCTTTATAGCTTTAACATTCACCAAAGCATCGCCTATTTTTCGATGAGCGGAAGAAATTATTCTGGAAAATGTCGGCCGGGAAACTTTCATTCTTGTCGCCGCGTCTTCTTGCTTTAACCCCTCTACATCCGCAAGTCTTACAGCTTCAAACTCATCAAAAGCTAACACCACGCCGTCCGTCTTGTCCGCGGACATACACTGTGGTCTAAAACATCTCTCGTTTGGTTTACATTTAATCCATCGGGTTTTTTTAGGTCGCATTCACCCTCCCTATACTTATGAACATATGTTCATAAGTATAGCTCATTTTCTCTTCAATGTCAATAATAGGGGGTGTTATTTCGTTTGTATGGTCAATAGGAATATATCGTCATCCTGTGGACCTCCTTGAAAGGCCGATACATCTTTAATTAATTCACTATTAAACTTGGCGGCATCGAGAGCAATGTTATTCTGCGTAAAAGTTTCCAGCCTGTCTTGACCAAAAAATTCTCCCTGCGCATTGCGTGCCTCTATTATACCGTCAGTAAATAGGATTATTCTATCTCCTTTAGCAAAAGGAACTTCATTATTATATGCGTCTTGCACGTCCAATCCTACTCCCATTAAAAAAGTCTGAGATTTCATCAAAACTATATTATTCTGCGCGGACTGTAGAAGTATCTGCGGCGGATGTCCATGATTCGAATATATCAACTTCCCAATTGAAAAATCAAGTAAACCGCAAAAAGCGGTAAGGAATATACCCACTTTACTAAAGTCCGTGCTGACAAATTCATCTAATCTCTTAAGAAGTTCACCCGGGGGCAGTTCTTCCCTTATTAAGCGTTCTACCTCTGTATGCAAACGATTGACAAGAAGTGCCGCGGAAACACCGTGCCCGGTAACATCAGCAAGTACAAAAATAAGACGATCTTTGTCCATGAAATGAAATTTTGCATAGTCCCCTCCCATATAAAACATGGGCATATACGTTACCGCGATATCCGCCTTATCATTTTGAATCGAATGGGGAATAAGACTTCTGTGTATTTTCTTGGCCAATTCAAGTTCTTTGGACATTATAGCATTCTTCTCTTCGACCTCTTTTCGCAGGGCAAAATCTTTTTGCCTCAATACTTCTTCGCTCCTTTTGACCAAAGCACATATAGCTGTGGCCACCGTAAGCAATATTATATTGATCCCAAATATCTCATTATTAACAAATGTATCCGACAAGCGATATATCCATATAAAATTCCCTATCGCGAATATACCTATCACAGTCGCTTCGATCCAATTCCAGGGCAAGAGTAAAACACTGGGAAAAAAAGCAAAAAGCAACAGTCCTATTCCCATATATATCATTACTTCTGGGTGCGCGGTCGCAGCCAGAATGGAAATAAGAACAAGTAGCATGCTAAACAAGAACGCACGTATCTTTTGAGCCCTGAGCGATATGACAAAACGTCCTGTTATCAGCAAAACAATAGAAAACAATATCCCTCCAATAACACCCGGCATGTCTTTAACACTCAATAGATTCTTAAAAATGGTTAATCCGATTATTATTTCAAAAGTGAAAGCGAAAATAGCAATGTAACAAAATAGATTAACTCTGAGTCTAAAAAGTCTACAAAGTTCTTTTTGATAATCCACAAGAAACTGATTTTTGATAATGCTTTTCTTCATGATGTTATCCTCTCTTTTGTTACTACCTCCACTCTCGGAGAATTTATATCTCCCTCCAGACCTTTATACATAAGCCATTCAAAATTTGGATTAGCGGAATGCCACACATAGGCTTTTGGCAAGAAGATCTTAACGAAATCAAAGATCCCTAATGTGGGATCGAGACATATCTTATATGCTTTTACTGCCTTCCCATTGATCTCAACAATTTCCTCATCTACTATTTTGATCTCTATATTGTAAAATCCTGGTTCCCCAGTTACCATCTGCACCTTGTGCTGGCTTTTGCCTTGCTCAAGAAGTTTCTGAATATACAGCCCTAACAATAGACGATTTACCATATCCTTGTCGAACTTAAATTTCTTGGTTTTAAAAGATTTTTCTGGAATATTTTCACGAACACAAGTAACGATATTTTTGTCAAAATCAAATTCCTGACTCTCGTTAACAAGAGCATCCCCGTGTTCATTAAAAACATATTTCTTCATTCTCAATGGTTTGACAATAGATTCATTGCTCTCAAATTCCAACTCGGCAAGCCAAGACACCTTAACATCAAAGCCGGAATAATTGCCCGCACCGCTCTCAGTCAAAATATAAACATCTCCCTGCTTATGCTTTATTTCAGTATTGGCAAACCATCTCTGAGTGCCGTCCGCATAATAACACGTATATCCTGTTTTAAAAATATCGCTTGCGGTAGCGGGAGATATATATAACGTAAGGAGTATAAAAAAAATAAGGGGGAACACGCGAGTTTTTTTCATTATCTTGTCATTCAAAAACATATACATCAACTCACAAACCGGTTATATCTTGAGGTGGAATTTATTTCCTCGGGATAAGAGAATATATTTTACATCCTACGCAATATCCCAAACAAGCTTCGAGCGCGGCACAAATCACTAAAATGCCTCCTACAAAATACCCAAGCAGTACAAATCCTAGAACAGAAAATATAAACATTAACAAAGAACATATAAAACCTATCTTTGCCGCAAAAATAGTCGGACCGGCATTGACCATGTTCGGTTTTACTCTTAGCAATGTATTAATAACTATGCTTACAGTGCGTACAGGGCTATGTTTTCCTTCCATGAAACCGCGCAGAAAGAAATCCGCTGTCAGGATAAAGATTATCCACTTTGCTGACGTGAAAAGAAAAATTAGGACTATCATCAAAGTTAAAAAAGCACTTATCCTCACAACGCTCTTATTAACATTGTGCCCTGATATTGGACAGGCATCCGCCATAGAGTACTCCTTCACATGCTTTAAGGGCGGGCACAAGACCCGCCCCTGCTGCCTATACTATACTGTAATTATTCCGTACGGCCTGTAACCTCTATGAGGTGATAACCAAAATCAGTTTTAACCGGTCCTTGGACTTTTTTAATGTCAGCGCTGAATACCACTTGATCAAATTCCGGTACCATCTGGCCGGGAGAAAACTCTCCGAGATCCCCACCCTGCTTACCGGATGGACATTGGGAATATTCCCTAGCGATCTCCGAGAAATCTTCGCCACCCTCAATCCTTGTTTTAAGATCTTCACATGTCTCTTTGGAAGATACTAAAATATGTCTCGCCTTTGCTTTTGCCATGTTATTCTCCTTTCTTGTTGCTTGTGGTGCTCCGCCGCCTGAGTCTTCGCCTTGCTGGCAGAATGATTGGAAATCCGCGTTATATAAGAACGTGAACCCCACAATAAACATAACTAATAAAATTAGTCTTCTCAGTTTAACCTCATCCAGATATTAATAATATCACTATATTTATCCCTATTGATCCGGTTTTGTCCGCTCGTCTTTTTTGTTTTTAAAAAACACCTTCAGATACAAATAAAGACAGACACTTAAAAACAATAACGACAGCACATACTTAATCTGTAATGGGGGTTGTTTTATGCGTGTCGCGTACGCGAAAGCTATAATATTAGCGATAAAAGAGATAAATAGAAGCCTAAAGCTTAAACCATCTATTGTGTTTGTTTTTAGTGTTTTAAGAATCTGTGGTATAAAACAAACGATGAAAAGCGCCGTAGCCGTCCACCCGAGAATATTAGTAAGCTGCAATCAATCTCCTCCTTATAATCAGTAGGGCCGGCAATTTGTTTACT
>CAYZXR010000008.1:14466-31776 GCA_964482475.1 uncultured Planctomycetia bacterium
GTAAGCTGCAATCAATCTCCTCCTTATAATCAGTAGGGCCGGCAATTTGTTTACTTTAAACATTACCAGCCCCACTACATTATACATTTTCACAGAGTAATTGCACCCATAAAATGCTTAATTCATTAACTAAGCATAGCCGCGATATCTTCCTCGGGAGAAGTTGTAGGTTTAATGTCAAACGTTTCTACCAACACCTTCAGCACACCTGGTGACACAAACGCGGGAAGCGTCGGTCCAAGCCTTATCCCCTTGAATCCAAGATATAAAAGCGCCAACAATACACAAACCGCTTTCTGCTCATACCAGGCTATGTCAAAAGAGATCGGAAGATCGTTTATATCCTCTACCTCGAAAACCTCTTTCAGTTTTAACGCAATAACCGCCAGAGAATATGAATCGTTACACTGACCCGCATCAAGCACTCTTGGTATACCGCCTATATCACCAAGTTTGAGCTTGTTGTAACGATACTTTGCGCAGCCTGCCGTCAGTATAACTGTATCTTTCGGAAGTTTTTCCGCGACTTCCGTAAAATATGATCGTGAAGGCTGTCTTCCATCACATCCTGCCATGACTATAAATCTCTTTATAGCTCCGCTCTTTACAGCCTCGACGACTTTGTCCGCCAAAGCTAAAACCTGTGCATGCGCAAAACCTCCTACTATCTCCCCGGTCTCTATTTCCTTAGGAGATTCGCAACTTTTCGCTAATTCAATTATTTCCGAAAAATCTTTCGCGCCGTTTTCGCACCTATCTGGTATATGCTTAACTCCGGGAAATCCCGCCATACCTGTTGTGAATATCCTGTTCCTGTAGGCGTCCTTCACATGAATAATACAGTTTGTTGTCATAAGAATAGGACCATTGAACGTCGTAAAATCCTCATTCTGCTTCCACCAGGCGCTTCCATAATTACCTACAAGATGTTTATACTTTTTGAAAGCGGGGTAATAATTGGCCGGCAGCATCTCACTATGAGTGTAAATATCAACTCCTGTTCCGTCCGTTTGTTTAAGCAGTTCTTCCATGTCCTTCATATCATGGCCCGAGATCAATATACCTGGGTTATTTCGTACCCCTATATTAACCTTACTTAGCTCGGGATCACCATAACTCGTAGTGTGTGCCTCATCAAGCAATGCCATGGCGCTAACCGCTGCTTTTCCTGTTCCTACCACTAATTTAACCAAATCGTCAGCTGGAGTATCTTCAGTTATCGACACCAGTGCTTTGACCAAAAACTCAGTTATCGCTTGATCGTAATGTCCCAAAACTGAGGCATGATCAGCATACGCGGCGACCCCCTTAATCCCAAAAAGTATCAGCAATTTCAAAGAACGAATGTCCTCATCATCGCTATACGAAAGAAGCCCCACGATCTTAGCCTTTTCCAGATATCCTTCTTCGCTATCAAAAGACCAGATTGCCGAATTATGTAGCTGTCCAACCGCATCACCTGGAATCTTACCTTTTACCTCATCTCTTATTACCAGTGCCTTTTTGATCAGCTCAACTATTTTGTCATCATCAAAATTCGCATTTGTTATTGTCGCAAAAAGTGACTTATAAAGAAACACTCCCTCCTCCTGCGTCAATCCCCCCTCTACTTTGTTTGCGCATACCGAGATTCCTTGTAAAACAAAAATTAATAGATCCTGTAAGTCTGAGGTAGCACCGGTTTTACCGCATACGCCATTAATCGTACATCCAGCATTTTTCATAGTTTCTTGACATTGATTACAAAACATAATACCCTCCTTACGCTTTTATATCCTTAAGTAAGCTTTCTATACTTATTTTCCTGAACTCTTCAATTACCGTTTTTTCAATCCTCTTTATATTTTTCCGCAAAACACAATTCTCCCTATTCGCGCAGATTTTCTTGCGGAACATACACTCCGACAATTCGATTTGTCCCTGAAATACTTCTATAATATCTGACACCGTGATCTTTGCGGGCTTGGCCGATATTTTAAAGCCACCGCCGCCACCTTCCTTTGATTCTACGTATCCCGCTGATATAAGTTTCTGTAAAACCTTCCTCAGATATTGATATGGAATACCATGTTGCCTTGCTATATCCCTTGCTGAGATATATCCTTCCTTACACCCCCCCAATGCTAGCAATGCCCTTACCGCATAATCTGTATTTTTTGTTAGAACTTTCATGCCACCTCCTTACTGAGACTAGTATGGTCTCAGTTACAAGAAAAGTCAAGCAAAAATATAGATTATTATTGTTTTGACCTATTTCCACCTTAACTCATTCATTATACCGCGAGCCAGGTTATGGGTTCGTTTTTTAGGAAATCCGGGGAACATGTTGACATCCACTACGTATGAATCCTTCAAGTTATCATCTACTATCACATCGATTCCGGCGAGATCTAGATCGAGAACGCGCATCGTTTTGCGCACTTGCCGCTTAATCTTATCAATTATTTTATCAGGCATAGCTGAAAGAATCGCCGGGCTCCCCTTGCCGCCCTGCGAAATATTCGTTGTAACCGCGTCCGCGTCATTTTTCCGTGGATATACATAGAGTATCTTTCCAAAACATCCATATACTCTAAAATCTATTTTTTTCTTTCCTACATTGAGCGAAGATACAGCCTCTTCCATAATGACATCTCCCTCAATAAGGCTTTTTAGCACCTTTGAATTTCCCGTAAAATCTCTATATTTCCAACCATAATCCGAATAACGGTTAACAATCTTGTTTTTTCTTATCGTAAAATTAGTCTGCCATCTATCTTGCTCCAAGTAACTTATGCCTTTGCCCATAGAACCACATCGAGGCTTGATGTATATCTTTTTTCCTTCAGATAATAATTTTTCAACAACCTTAACACTTTTGGTTTTTATCCTAAATGGAACCTTCACGCCCGATACGGAAAGTTTATCCATAACTGTTACTTTGTCCCGATAAACAGCGGTTGCTCGTGGGTCGTTCACGAACCTTATCTTTTTCCCTGGCAGAAGCTCTTCGACTTTTTCCGCAAGTTCATCACAAAATTTAGAGAATTTCCTCAAAAACAAAAGACTACCATACATGCCTCTGTAATTTTTGCATTCGACATGCTTATCCCAATACTTAAAAGGGAAAAATGTCATGACAATAACTTTTTGAGTGTGTATGTCTAACTGTTTTATCTTGAAAATTTTTCCATAATCCACCGCAAGGTATTCAAACCCTCGGGAAAGAGCGAATTTTCTCTCTTTGTCGAATTTTCGGAAAGAATCAAAATCAACAGTATCCCCTATGGCGAGTATGGTTATCCTTTTATCCGCGTACTTCATCCATTTACTCCAGGTACTGTCTTAGGTATTGGAAATTTTCGGAAAGTTCACCGTCCTGAGTCACAACCGCGTTTCTCAGCTCCCTAGGGATGGCGATATGTTCGGTAATGTTCATCGCGCCATGAGCGGCTACCTGATACACATATTCTCTAATGAGTTTGCTAAAACTCTCCGAAGAATCCCGGGGTAATTCTGTCGGCAAGTTATCAATGGCGAGTATCGTCAAGCCCCTCCCTTTATAACCATCTGTGTACGTATCATCCAATGGGTTATAGGTATATACAGGGTTTTTTTGATCAGTAGTCTTATTGGTTATCTCTATGGACCCCTCAACATCACAAGAAATATCCGCAATGAACCCCAGGCGTGGATTTTTCCCGGCGAACACCTTTTTTATCATTTTTCTTGTGACCATTCTCGGATAATATTGATCCCAGTAACCCGCGTTTATCAGCATATTGAGTTGCGGTAGATATTTATGCATATTAGATTCAAAGTTCGCGGGATGCTCTAGGTATTCTTCGAAATGGAATTTTTTTCCGTTTTTGGCACGCAGTTTTTCTTCTCTGTAAAAAACAATCGAATATATCTTTTTGTGGTCATGTCTCTTACGTTCCGTAAAACTTTTCATATCTCGCGGATGCACCTCTTCCACATCCCAAAATCCCAGCATTTCTTGTACACCGCTTGAAACATTCCCGCGCCCTATTATTCCGACAATAAATGGCGTGAGTTTTTTGCTAAATCCCTTTGTCCGTATTACCTCTCCGACCTTAACCATGTCTTTCTTGAGGCTGTCCAGCGACCGATACTTCCAACTGGGTTTCAAAATCTGAAAAGGTGTATTAATCCCCATGCCTTTCATCTTTTTCCCGTAATAGTGAAAACTGTCGACCAATCCGCATATGCCGGCATGTCGACCGAAATAAACCAGTCTCTTCCCCCTCGTGTCTCTTACCTTCTCGTGATCCACCAGAACATCTCTTCGCTTTAACATTTCCTTCAATAGAGCAATGTTGTCTTTTTGCCCTTTGATCGTATGCGAAAATATCATGTAAATCTTATCACTGATAACATTCGCCGGCGCAGGGGCTTTCACCCCTACAAGCAAAGAAGCACCTTTGACACGTTTTAGCACTTTCGCTCCAACTTTGCGATACTCACTGTCACTAAAAACACGAGCAGGATTAGACTCGACTTCACAGCCAATACCTCTGTCAATAAGCCACCTGACATCTGCCGGTGTAAGAGGCGACCGCTTCTCTTTCTCGTTCGCCTCTCTTGTGATACCTACTATTAAACTTTTTCTCATAATATTCTCAGAATTTCTTTTTTTATGTTTCACTCATATACACACACGAATAGATTAACGCCTAGTAACAGATGTCGCCATTTTCATGATGTTATCAAAATGCACTGTTTCAGCTAACGGATCCATAACGAAAAGAAGTACACCTATATCATCTGTCTCCACTTGAAATAAAACTACAAACAAAATAACATCTTTACCGTTTTGTTTGGCAGTAGCCTCATACGCGTGAGCGGGCAGGGCATTGATCGTAAAATCTTTAAGAGTGTCAATTACTTCGATATTTGTAAATGACTCTTTTATCGTCTCATCTATTTGGTCTGCTGACGCCTTCAGATCTCCAGCTACTCTCGCATCACCAAGGAAAAACCACATCATGCCATCCTCCGAGACACCTATTATATCCCCGTCATCTATCTCAACATCCCATATCCTGTTATCGATATCTATTGAATAAATAGGCTCATATTCCTCCATATATACCACTCTCTGGACACCTTGCGCATCCGCGGAAACCACACCCATCAAAAACATCAATACTACTAAAAACATTAATACAGATATTCTTTTCATTTTGTCTCCTCCAAATATTTAAAAAGTTTAATTTTTTAAATCATTGCCAAAACTGTCAACATGTTTGCGATCAGGACCTTCAGCATAATGAACGCTACTGCCATCGGAGACACCTTTTTGATATGCTTCTTTCACTGCCGCGTCTTGGTTGACTTTCTCAGTTTTGTCTTTCGAGGAATCACTTATAGCTCCAACGGCAAGCCCCACACCGCCACCGATAAGAGCACCGGCTCCGGCATATCCGGCAAATGAGCCAGCCAGCGCGCCGATCAAGCCTCCGCCTATCCCGCCCTTCGCGGTATCCGAAACCTTCGCCTGAGCAGTGGTTCCAGCAAAGCATGAAATGGCGAAACAAAAAAGCATCAAACAGATCAAATACTTTTTCTTCCTTTGTGAAAATTGGCTTCTCATCTGACCCTCCTCTTTTAATTTTAAAAATATATAATAATATTTAAACGTTCTTTTCTATTTGCTTACTATTTTGCTGTTTCCTCTTCTTCCTTCGCACCAAATGGAAGCTTGATCACGTTTGTTAGACCTCCTGCTGTACCAGTTATGGCACCAGCTGTAGCTTTAACTGTTCCATGTGCTTGCTGTGCTGTTTTCGCAGCGACATCACTGGCACTACCCACGACTTTTTGCGCGGTTCCAAGCACATCCCCAACCTGGCTTGATAACCCCTTCAAATCAAAGTTCGTCAGTTTTGCTATCGTTGTATTCATAAGAGCTTTTACAATGATTAAATTCACGACCTGATTTGGGCTGCTAACATTCTTAAATTTTTCGTCAATATTGATCGCAAATTCCATCACTGAAGGCTTGCCGCCTTTGGAGTAATCTTTATACACAACTTTCCCTATTATTAACTCAAGGCTGTCTATTTGGAAATCTTTGTCGGCTTTACCAGCATCTGATTTTTCCTTGCCCACACTCAACTCCTGAACCGTCCTGAGCGAATCCAAATTGAGTTCTCCGTTAGCGTTTTTCACGACAATAAATTCTTTTAGATTCACACGAAGTTCCGTTAAATATATTTCTTCTCTCAGTAACGCCGGAAGATCATAATCCACATATATTCTGGACATATCAAACATGATTTTATCTTCAAATCCGGGCGGATTATATAACTTTAATCCTTCGATATCAAAAGTAGTATGAACCAGGCTAATCTCGATCTTATCCATTTTTATGGGAAGGCCTGTCACCATCTTTACACCGTTTTCGACAATCACCAGAGTGATAACATCCTTCATCGCAACCAGTGCTACAATAACCACAAAAACAACAACTCCGAGCATTATTAACTTTTTCTTCATGTCCCCTCCGAGTTTTTAGAGAGTTTATTCTCTGTCCCTAAAATGAAACCTGTACTTTAAGACCAACTATATTGGTCGAAGTCCATTTGCTTTTACTCTCAACTGCCAGCCACATATAGTAAACGTCCGCGTCAAGATGTTCTATAATATTAAATTTCAACCCCGAAGCTAAACGATTCTGATCAAATTTCTGTCTATAAGAATCAATGAAAATTTCATTAGAGACATAGGGTTGCATCTTAAGCGCCGTCCATTTTAAAGGCGCTGTTATGGTTAGTCTATTCCGATACCTTAAGGATCCTCTTACATGTTTATGGATCCGGTACTCAAATCTATTCCGATCATCAAACTTAAGCCCAAAAAGATCCCATCCAACAGTCGCATATACATTCGGCATGTACTCTTCTTTCCATTTATCATGCACCTTAATGGAAATATGCCGATAATTTACTCCCAAGCTCAACCAGTCTGTCAATCCATGCCAAATACCGGCTTCTGTGTGTAAATAATATAGCGCCGAAACGTTATCGCCAAAACGCTCTTCTTCTTCTACCCATATTTTCCAGTCTTTATTAAAAGAAGCTTCAACTTTCTGGTCGCTCCATATCTGCCAGTCCCCATTATCAAACGCAAAAGACAAAGAACTGTTTAATATACAAAACAATGCACATAATACAGCTATACACTTATTCACATATATCCCTTCAATATACCTATGCGATCATATCTTCTTCAACATATCTAACGCGGCATCATAATCAGGCTGAGCGGTTAACTCTTTAACATACTCAACATACTTCACCTGATCTTCTCTATCAATGATAAAAATGGCCCGTGAAAGAAGCCTTAGCTCCTTTATCAAAACACCATATTTGAGTCCAAAATCAGAATCTTTGTGATCAGAAAATGTTTTTACTTTTTTTATATCAAATGCCTGGCAGAAACGTTTCTGGGCAAAAGGAAGATCCATACTTATAAAAATAATTATCACATCTTTAGAAACTTTCGAAGCCTCATCGTTAAAACGCTTTATCTGCAAATCACAGACCGGCGTATCCAACGAAGGAACAGATGCTATAAGTTTGATTTTTCCTTTAAAAGACTCAAGATCTACTTCTTTTAGCTCTGAATCTAACACCTTGAAATTGAGAGCGTTATCGCCAGGCTTGACTTCCTCTCCCAGCAAGGTAAGCGGATCCCCCTTAACTGCAACAACGTCCTTGTGCTCCACCTTCCCTCCAATATGTTTGTGCGATCTTAAAAAGATCAACTTCATTCATCATGTGACAATATGAAGTACTTTTTGTGCTCGTCATACTATTCTACTGCTTCTTAAGTGTTAGAGTCAACAGGATTCACCTTACTCCCAGAGCGCAAATAGACATTTTACCGGTTTCAACATCAAATATAACCATTTTTAAAGACGTCAGCCCATTATACTTATTGTTCTTGATAATTTTTGATTCAGCCGCGGATCCTGTAACAATTAAGGGTATATCAAACACTTTTTTTCGGGAATACCCATGTATATGCCCGAAAAACATGGCTTTTATCTGTTTTTGGTATTTCTTTATAACTTCTAAAAAATGGCCCGAAGATATCGGCCATAGTGAATGAAATGTCCATCCACTCGCCTCTGGAGGGACATGTGAAAATATTACGGTGTTTTCCTCTATATTATCCTGGATCCAATCAGCTTCTCTCTTCAAAAACATCCTGTTTGATGTATTCACTCCAATAAATCGCCATTGTCCTATGTCCAAGACTTTCCGTATACTGCCGAAATATTTTCGGAAATATTTTAAAGGTCTATCGTGGTCTCCGGGAACTGCTGCCCACAGTTCATTTTCTCCAGCCTCTATATATTTCAACACCGTTTTATACTCGTGATCATAAGCATTTAGCGCAAGATCTCCAGCTACCAGAAAAACATCCGGAGCATATACTGTCCGTACCTTTTTTAATAGTTTTGGGAAATTCCTTTCCCAACCACTACGACAAGCTGGGTCTGCCAATATAGCCACAGTCTTGATACCATTTAATGAACTATGTTTGCGTTTAATTATAGGCACTTCTATCCTGGGTAAATTTATAGATCAATGGATGTTTCATAGTGCAATACAAAAGGTGGGGAACTCTATCAAAAGCAGTTCCCCACCATAAATTACGTTAAATATAAATATCCTAGTCCTTCCTTATTGGAGAAATTTTTGCTCCCTCAAGAGTAAGATTCCCCATCAAACCTTTCTGATCAAACGCAAAAGCGATTATCGGCTGATTAAGCTTTGATGTATCTATGCTACCATCCGCACCAACCGCAACAACAGCAACAGAAGCATCCGCGCCGATCTTCCAGCCCGAAGCGTCCTCAAATCTTTTAAGAGCTGCCGGATCCATAAACGCGAGAATTAAGCTCTTTCTCTGGGCGCCTATCTGAAACCCAAATGAACCACCTACGGTATTATAAAAACCTTTTGTCTCATTATCTACGATCAGAGCCCCTTCTCCGTATTCACCGCCGAAAATAAAACCGGCTTTCGTTATTGCGGGAAAGACCAAAAGCCCTTCAGCCTGTTTAAGTACCGCATCTGACCCCTTGGTTGCCGTAAAAACAGCCAAAGTAGAATCAACTTTCGCGCTGAGCACCTTAGCATTATCGGCTAATGCCGCCGGTGCCATGATTAGCGCCACAAAACCCACCAAAACAATCGCCACTAAAAACAACTTCTTCATCTTACTCCTCCTCATTTTGCTTGCAAATGCCCCTTGTTATTGCACTTAGTTATTATCCATAGTTCTCTCAAATTTATCAAGTTAATTAAAATTTTACTTCTATTTGAGATATTCACTTCATTCCATCATTATAACTTCCACAATTTGTCCAGCTCTTCATAATGTTTCTCATTAACTTTACGCACACGTTTGTGTGTAGTATGCGTCCAACGTTCAACTTGCGGATTGATCTTTAATAGCCCGGTTTCCTGAGCCACTTCCAGCAAAAACATCACGCTGAATAACGCCAACATTACAAAGCTAAACACTCTTTTAAAAGGAGTACGATACCTCATAACAGCTATTATGCTGGGCAAGACCCCAAATAGTAAAACTATACCGAATCCGCCCACGATATTAAGCGACTTTAAGAAAATATTAGGATATGTTAAGGCTATTGCCAATGGCGGCAGAAACGTTACTCCTATAACCAAAATTCGGTTCTTTTTCAATTTTAAGTGGTTGTGCAAAAGATCTCGGTTAAAATCCATAAGACCAGCACCATTTGCCAAGTATGATGTCATTATGGCGAGCAGCGCGAACAAAAGAGACCCTGCCATGAACAAAGGCGTCTTCATCCTTGCCGCAAGCGGCACAGTTGCCGGGAGATTATGCTTAAACGCGTTCATGATACTATACGAAGCCCCGGTAAGAGGCAGGGCTCCCAAACTAACCCATATCCATATGGCGTTCATCAGGAAACCTACACACATGCCTATTATCATTGTTTTGCATATGACTTTCATGTCCCAATCAAGCGCTTTGCAAATTGTAGGAATAATATTATGAAAATGAAACGAAGTAACAATAATTGGAACGGCTGAGAAAACAAACATCCAATCCTTATACGCAAACCGTGAGGTATCCATACGCTTGTAACTCAAGAATACAATTACAGCGAAGGAGGCCCACAATAAAAACATAAAAACCATATTGTATTTACGCATCACACTTAACCCCGTAATATTAAGTGCGGTTAAGACCACAAAGAATATGATCACGATAACAAAATGTGGGATGGGAATATTAAAGAGATTGGCAATAATAGCGGAAGCACCTGTAATATATGCCGTCAGGAGGCCATAAAGGATAAGCATATTAGCCGCTATCGCGACCCACTTACCAGTCCACCCTAAATATCTATGATACAAACTTGGATAGTTAAAATTTTCCGATCGCTCACATACCGCCTGATGGCTTAAAACCATAGCACTAAAAAACATTGCCACACCGATTATAACCATACCGACCAATGAAGGGATCAACCCAGCCAAGCCTGTGTTAACCGGAAGAGCTAAAATCCCCGCCCCTATCAAATTCCCGGTTATCAGAAAAGATATAGATATAACATGTATCTTTGCTCCCATTCTATTCACGTTTAGTATCCCCTTTTGTTAACATATTATTTTACATACCGCGAGACCTCCCAAAGAAGTCTCCTTAAGCTTGTCGCTCATAGCACATCCGGTTTCGAGCATAGCTTGAACTACCTGGTCAAAATTAACTTTCTGTTTTGTCGGATCGCCGGAAAGAGCCAGCAAATAAGCGTTATATGCCGTAATGGCCCCGACTGCATTGCGTTCAATGCACGGTATCTGAACATATCCTCCCACCGGATCACATGTAAGCCCCAAATGATGTTCAAGCGCTATCTCGGCGGCATTTTCAAATCCAGCTATATTCTGCGGTTCTTTAAGATACGCAAGAAGTGCCGCAGCCATTGCCGAAGCCACCCCTACCTCACCCTGACAACCGACTTCAGCACCTGAAATGCTCGCGTTGTTTTTTACTATAAATCCTATCGCGGCGGAGGCCAAAAACGCCTCAAAAAGATCATTCTCGCATGCGTCGAGATCATGTTTCAGAAGATAAAGAATTCCAGCCATAACTCCGGCCGCGCCCGAAGTAGGCGCGGTAACTATTCTATGACCTGACGCATTCTCCTCGGACGCGGCAAGAGCATAAGAATTAAGAAGAAGTACCGATTGAATTGTATGATTTTCAGACTTCATCGCTGTCTCATGTATATCATGAGCTTTTCTCGCCAACTTTATACTTCCGGGCATCAACCCTTCTCTCGCTAGTCCTCTTTTAACAGAATCTTCTGAAATAGAAAAGATACTCTTCAGCTTATCAAAAATCTTTTTCTTACTACACCCCGTTATGGCCTTTTCATTTTCAAGAATAAGATCAGCAAGCTCCATCCCGCTTGCGCTTAAAACTTCTTTCAATTCCTCCATATTGCTGTACTTATACGGAGGCGCAGGAGGCTTGGCAACTTTCTCTCCCTTCCTTCGTATAAATCCTCCACCTACAGAATAATATTCCCTTTCCACTATTATCTCATTCCCGCACAAAAGCTGTATAATCAATGTATTGCGAAATGGAAAATCATTCTCGACGGCACCTGAAATAATATCCTTTTTGCTAAACGGGATCTCTCCCGCAGGTGTTTCTAACACACACGGCAAACCTTTTGATGAAAGAAGAAGCGCAAGCGCGTGCGTATCACAAGTTTCGGGCTGCCATCCCATAAGGCCGGCAGCAACAGCCCTGTCGGTACCATGTCCCTGGCTTGTGGCACTCAATGAACCATACAAAATAACTTTTACAGAATCAGCCTTTTTCAAAATCTTGACAGGTGTTTTTTTTAGGAAAGCTTTAAAATCTAACGCCGCCTTCATCGGTCCTATGGTATGTGAACTGGACGGACCCGGGCCAGCCTTATAAAGATCAAAAATAGAAGTTAATATCGGCTTCATCCACAGACCTGCTTTTTCTTTAGTTCCATTATTTTTATTTTCGACGCGTCAAGCTTACATTTGTGGTGTCGCTTGTACTCCATTTCTTCCGGACCCTCCGGTATTTCTTCAAACCCGGCTTTTATTAAAAACCCGGGACGATGGGTAACACCATATACATCTTTTTCGGGGTCTATTCTTTTCGCTTCCGCGATCAGGAACAAAAGCATTTCAGAACCTATGCCTTTATTACGAAAATAATAATCCACCCCAAGAGAAGCCGCCTCCAGGTATCCACCGTGATCGATGACTCTGCCAAAAGCTACCGTTTTTCCTTCATATTTAGCGACAAAAAACTTTTGCCACTGGGCACCTTCAGCATCTAATAGATAGTTCTTTAGCTTCTCTTGTATATATGGCCAATCTGTTTCTTCCGCGTGTTGTATTATCATACACTCTAAGGTTTACAAGGCCTGCTTAATATGGGAACCAAGGAAACTGCAAGCAGGACAATGAGAACCTCTCCTTATAACTAAACAGTTTCTTCCAGAAAAGTATATCTGAATAATGCAGTAAAAACAATTTATCTTCGCCAAACACACAATAGAAATAATGAATTACTTCTTTGTTCTCCACTTTCCATAACACTTATTCGCGGTTTTTGTTACACCGTATCCTACGAGCACCCCTATAAGAGCCCCTACCAATATGTCACTCGGATAATTAAGCCCCAAATACGGCCGCGAAAAAGCAATCAGTGTGGCGACAATAAAAACGGGATAGCGCACTTTCCGATAACGCATAGCAATAACTGTCGCGAGGCAAAAAGAGATCGCGGCATACCCCGACGGAAAACTGAAGCCGTCGTAAGTCCCAACTAAAAGTCTCACATTGCCAAAAGAGTTAAATGGTCGTGGTCTTTCAACTATAAGCCTGATCGCTCTGCACACAAAACTGGCTATTGTGTAGGAAGAAAGGAAAATCAGTGCAGAATATTTCTGATAGCGTGCGCCACCAAAAAAAACTATGGTCCCTATCACAATAATAATGGATTGTCCAGGAAGCTTGATAAGATATGTCATTAGACTATCCAAGGCAGGACTTGCCAGTTCGTGATTTATAAAAAAGAACGTTAACTGCTCAGTCCCTGAAAGTATATATACTAACTTAGCGCTTTTTTCGTTTAAAAACGCACATACCGGTCTTACCACATCGCTTGTAGTAAACAGTGCTCCCCCAAAGTTAAAACGATTCTTCCCCTCCCAAGAACATTTAGGACATTTAAGTCCTTTTATTCTATTTGCTAGTGAAACCCGCGTAAAATATCCGCACTCGGGACACCAGTAAGCACCTGCAACCTCACCGGCAGACCCTCTCGCTATGGTATTCTGTCGCGCAATATAATTACAGCCCATGGTGAAATACTTACGTCCAGTTGAGGTCAAAAACGGCATTACGTTTTCTTCGGCTATATCGTGCTCTGCGCAATATCTCGCAACCAGATACCCGAATTGTGCCGGACTGATATATCCGAAAAATTTCTTCTCAGTTCTATATTCCCCACCCGGAAGATAAAAGAAATTGTCCGTCAGTCCGTTCAATACAAGTATGCCAAGCCCCAAGAACGGTCCAGAGCTATCGACGACTTTTTCCTCGTCATATCCCTCCAGAAGAAAGTCGTCCAAACCCCAGACATAAACATGTCCTAACTCATGCGTTAACACATTTATCTGTTCTTTTTTCTGCTTAACATCCCTGGAGAGATATACCGTTAAGATACCATTATTGTTCTCTATGTAAGCGGGCGGCGTTTCGTTATTATGATAGGCAAGTCGAACCTCATAATCATCCAGGCCCATTGCGGTTTTTATCCTATCGACCTCCACTTGAGGATCATCGTTTTCAGTTATGCCCAAGTCAAGTATGAAATCCTCCGTCGTCTCACCATGTTTAGACAATAAATCGTAATATCCATCCACCTCGGTCGTATTTATCTCTACGAAAAAAGCATCATATACCCAAGAAAATGCAATAAATGCAAGGGGAAGCATAATCATTAAAAATATTATTTTACGAAGTGCTTTTTTCTTAATCATTTTCACGCCTTCAATTCTTAAACTTCATTGTAATGATGTCCACTTATAAACCTTTGCAGATTTAACAATGCTTTCTATATTTGTCGCGTTTTTCAGGTTTCTTCGGTTTATTGTCAGGCTGATCAGCGAAATGCTGCAAAATGCGTTTTAGATCTTCCAGCAAGAGGTCAGCCATGTCCCGGCTAAAGCCTTCTTTAACTACGATACGCAAAACCGCTACATCTTCGTCATTAGCTGGCATCGTATAAGCGGGAACAAGCCACCCTCTGTCGCGAACCATCTCCGAGATATCAAACACTGAGAAGTTGGTCTCTTCTTTAAGTTTGAAAGCGAAGACAGGAATATCGCTTCCGTCTGTCAAAAGCTCGAAAGGCCCTAGTTTAGCGATCTCGCCCGAAAGATACAAAGCTGTATCCTGCAAAGATTGCATGATCCGACGATAACCTTCCTTCCCTAAGCGTAGGAAATTATAGTACTGCGCGACTATCTGATTACCGGGTCGGGAGAAATTGATAGCGAAAGTCGGCATATCGCCCCCAAGATAATTGACCTTGAAAATAAGATCTTCCGGAAGCTCTGCCCAATCTCGCCATATTATCCATCCAACCCCCGGATAAACAAGACCATACTTATGTCCGGATACATTTATTGATTTCACCCATTTCAAACGGAAATCCCACTTCAAGTTCGGCTGGATAAACGGAGCAACAAAACCTCCCGATGCACCGTCAACATGTATAGGAACATCCCATCCTGTTTCTTTGTTTAATTTATCCAGGGCGTCATTAATCTCTTTAACAGGTTCATACTGTCCGGTAAATGTGGTTCCCATTATAACTCCAACTCCGATAGTGTTTTCGTCAACATGTTTAAGCACTTCTTCGGCATTTACAATGTAACGTCCTTTTTCCATTAAAACGAAACGAGGTTCAACATCCCAATAACGGCAAAACTTCTCCCAACATACCTGGACGTCTATACCTATAACCAAATTGGGTTTATCAGTCGGCCTGCCCTTGGCTTTCATCCTCTCTCGCCATCTCCATTTCATAGCCATCCCGCCAAGCATAACGGCTTCGGAAGAACCTATTGTCGAACATCCACACGCCTCACCATCTTCCGGAGCGTGATATAAACGAGATATCATATTCACACAACGCATCTCAAGTTCCGCGGTCTGCGGGTATTCATCCTTATCTATCATGTTCTTATCAAAGGTCTCACTCATCAACTGTTTCGCTTCCGGTTCCATCCAGGTTGTGACAAACGTAGCAAGGTTAAGTCTGGAGTTACCATCCAACATAAGCTCATCGTGTACAATATTGTACGCCGTTTTAGGCAACATCTCTGTTTTTGGCATTTCATATTTTGGAACTTTTGCGTTCAACTCTCTAGAAGCATATGTCGGCATAAGCATCTTTTCTGAATCTTTTGCCTTACTTAAATTTTTGTTTTTGTGTATCATTTTCTTCTCCTTTTAGTATCTCCAAATAATTATTCGCTTTCCTGCACTTTCCAGCTCGGCTTCCTGCACTTATAGATTATAATGGGTGCCGCCGTAAAAACCACTATCCCTACAATTAGAAAAACAACGTAAAAAGCCGGACTCCCCACCGTAAGTTGCACAGGAGGAAAAAACCCAACAGTAATAGCGAACAATGCCCCCAATATGCCTATGCCGGAAACTATCCACATCCCTAGTTTCCCTCCGGGAACTTCATATGCCCTTTGAACATCAGGCTGTGAATAGCGCAACCTGATAGCCGCGGCAAAAAGCAGTATATACATTATCAGATAAAGGATTGCGGTCAGCGCTGTGAGCAAAAAGAAAGCACTGCTTATATTAGGCATCAATAAATAAACGAGTGAAATGCCCGTCACTATCAAACCCTGTATAAAAAGAATATGTGTCGGTACACCATTTTTATTTGTACACGCTAATAAGGGCGGGAGATCACCATCCTTAGCTGTCGCAAGCAAGCCCTTACTCGGACCGATTATCCAAGCAGTTACAGCACCCACTGCTCCAAAAGCAACAAGAAATCCTATAACAGGAAGAAGCCAATCAATTTTGAACAGATGAAGCAGTTCCTTAAATCCCTGCATAATGCCAACCGTAAGACTGATATTTTTTGCGGGGATCACAGACGCGATAGACAACGAACTGAGTGTAAATATGATCACTATAATTGCCGCCGCGAGAAAAATAGCTTTAGGATAATTGGTTTTGGGTTTTTTTACTTCCAAAGCATGAACAGCGGATACTTCCATACCGGCAAAAAGTAAAATAACTCCCGCTAAAAATGAAATATTTCCGAAATTGCTGAAATCAGGAAGAATGCTGTGAGATGTAAGTGTAAACTGTAGAGCATTCCCCTTGAGCCACCATGCGACACCTAAACCTATAATGAGAAGAGCTGGAAATATGGTACCTGCCATAACACCCGCGGTAGTGAGCCATCCAGAAGTTTTCATACCGCGAAAGTTCATTAAGGTCGCGCCCCAGTACACGGCAAGAATTACAATTACATTGAATATCTTGTTACTTGCAATCGTCGGATCCAAGAAAAAATAGGCTAACGCGCCCGCACCGAACGCTAGTATTGTCGGATACCAAATAACATTCTGTATCCACTGAAGCCAAATAGCCACAAACCCCAAACGTCCTCCAAATGCTTCCTTTACCCATCTATACACACCCCCTCCCACCGGCCATCCCGTTGCGAGCTCAGCCGATACAAGTGATGTGGGGATAAGAAAAATAAACGTGGTGAACAACAGAAAGAAGACCATAGGCAGACCTTCTTTAGCCATAAGGGGCAAACCCCTTAAATTCATGATAATAGCGACATTCATCATAGCGAGCATAAAAACGCTCAATTGATGACGTTTTACTGTTTTTCCTGTCACGTCCCACCTCCACATCGTTTTGAATGCGCACTGTACTTAGCTGACTCTAAGACAAGCGCAATTTGCAACCTTACCCAAGTCCTATCAAAATGTGGCACTGATCTCTAACCCCAAAACAAGCGCATCACGTATGTCATTTTCTCCGTTAGGATTGATAACATACTGCATATCCGGCGTGATATAGAACCACGGCCCGGCCTGAAATCTATGATTGATCTCAAGTACTGTTTCTATTCCCTGTCCCGATAATTTATCGCTAAAGTGACCAACAATAACACAAAATGCGGTCA
>CAYZXR010000009.1:0-24845 GCA_964482475.1 uncultured Planctomycetia bacterium
AAAGGACAGGGGTGCTTCCGGTGATAAAGAGTGTTTGTGACACGAACACAAGCATTCTTGAAAATATTAACGGTATAGACAATCTGATAAAGACTACCAATGCTGACGAGATTATCGATGATAAAGAGATCGATGTAGTTGTCGAGCTCATAGGAGGGGTTCATCCGGCGAAGGAGATAATTCTTGCGGCCCTTGCTAAGCGCAAACATGTTGTAACGGCAAACAAGGCTCTCCTTTCGGAACATTGGAAAGAGATATTCAAAGCGGCTTCTGACTCGGGCGTATCTGTTGGTTTTGAGGCAAGCGTCGGTGGCGGTATTCCTGTGATACGTGTTATTCGTGAAAGTTTTGTATCTAACAATTTAGAGGTCATTTACGGTATCCTGAATGGTACTACCAATTTTGTGCTTACTATGATGGCCAAACATAACTATTCATTCGATAAGGCTCTTTCGATCGCGCAAGAGAAAGGTTTTGCTGAAAGTGATCCACGGATGGATATCAGCGGGAAAGATTCGGCCCATAAGCTAGCCATTCTTTCACTTTTGGGTTTTGGTGCCAGTGTCATTCCGGATGATATTTATACCGAAGGGATCGAGGCTATAACTCCACAGGATATTCGTTATGCGGAAGAATGGGGATACAGTATCAAGCTTCTGGCTATCGCGAAGAATACTCAGAAAGGATTACAATTGAGAGTTCACCCGACTCTGATAGCGTCATCTCATCTTCTTGCGGGGGTTAACGGAGAAGATAACGCTGTATACGTAAAAGGTGATTTTGTTGGTGAATCACTTTTTTACGGGAAGGGAGCCGGTGCGAACCCTACGGCGAGTTCGGTTATGAGTGATATAGTTGAAATTGCGAGATATATCGTGTGCAGCGGCAAGGAACATCCTGTTCCCGAAAATTTACCACGTGAGTTGGGCACATTAGAAATTGTTGACATGAAAGAATTGATGTTGCCGTATTACCTGAGGTTTTCTGTTATAGATAAACCGGGGGTTCTATCCGGGATATCTTCTGTTCTTTCAGAGAACGATATTAGTATTGCCAGCATGTCCCAGGAAGAAAGAAAGGCAGGACAGATCGTACCGTTGATAATGTTGACACATAAGGCACGTGAAGGCAATATGATGAATGCGATAAAGGCGATCAATAAAATGGATTCCGTGATGGACAAGACGATGGTCATCCGAATCGAAACATAATACTGCCGTTATGCGGCCGGGAGGAAAAGTGGGCATTATTGAGCGATATAGGCAGTATCTGCCGGTAACAGACGATACGCCAATAATAACATTGCAAGAAGGTGATACACCTCTTATCAAAGCCGAGACTATCGCGGAGAAGATCGGTCTTGGGTATAATGTATGGTTGAAATACGAAGGACTTAATCCAACCGGTAGTTTTAAGGATCGTGGAATGACAATGGCCGTGTCTAAAGCTGTGGAGGAGGGGACGAGTGCAGTAGTATGCGCTTCAACCGGAAATACTTCCGCATCGGCGGCGGCGTATGCTGCACGGGCAAAAATAAAATGTATAGTAATCATTCCCGAAGGAGCCATTGCACTTGGTAAATTGGCACAGGCACTTATACACGGAGCAACAGTCATCGCGATAAAAGGGAATTTCGATCAGGCCCTGGAAATAGTACGTGAGATGAGCGAAAAATATCCTATTACTCTGGTAAACTCGGTAAATCCATATAGGATCGAGGGACAGAAAACTGGTTCTTTTGAGATATGTGAGAAATTGGGTCACGTGCCTGACTATCATGCTCTGCCCGTAGGGAACGCGGGGAATATAACCGCGTATTGGAAGGGGTACAAAGAATATAAGGAAAAGGGGATTATTGATCGACTTCCGGCTATGCTAGGATTCCAAGCCGCTGGATCAGCACCCATTGTTGAAAAGAGGGTGATAAAGGATCCGAAAACGATAGCGACTGCTATTAAGATCGGCAATCCTGCCAGTTGGGAATCAGCAGAAAACGCGAGAGATGAATCAGGCGGGTTGATCGAGAAAGTAACTGATGATGAAATACTAGACGCGTATAAGTTGTTGGCGCGAGAGGTGGGTGTTTTTGTCGAACCTGCTTCAGCTGCCAGTGTTGCCGGCATTCTTAAGAAGGCGCGAGATGGGTATTTTCCAGACAATTCGAAGGGGACAAAAGATAAGGATATTGTGTGCATATTGACTGGACATGGGTTGAAAGATCCGGACAGGGCGATAAAGTGTCTTGAGCATCCGGTTGTAGTTGAAGCGAAACTAGATGAAGTGGTTAAGGAGGCGGGGCTTTAATTATGAAGTATGTTATTCTTGTTCCGGACGGCATGTCCGGGGTACCGATTGAAGAGCTGGGGGGACGTACCTGCATGGAGGCGGCAGATATACCAAACATGGACACGATCGCTCGAAAAGGGGTGGTTGGTACGTCATTGAATGTACCTAAGGGAATGACACCCGCCAGCGATGTAGCAAATCTTTCGATTCTGGGATATGACCCGGCGAAATATTATTGCGGACGGGGTCCCTTGGAAGCGGCAAATCTTGGTGTTACGCTTGGCGAAAATAGCGTGGCTTTCAGATTCAACACTGTAACGGTTTCTGACGGAATAATGGTGGATTATAGTGCCGGACATATAGGCACGGAAGAGACGTTGGTTCTTGTTGATTTGTTGAATAAAGAATTTGGAAGTGAAAAGTTTCATTTTTACACAGGATGCAGTTATCGCAATTTATTGATGGTCACCTGCGAGTCATCGGAAGAAGCAGCTCGGCTTAATAAGATAGTTTGTTCTCCTCCGCATGATATTCTTGATCAACCCATTGGAAAATATTTACCTAAAGACAAAGAATTAGTGGGTCTTATGGAAAAATCAAGGAAACTGTTAGAAGGGGTTGATGTTAATAAAGTTCGAGTGGACCTCGGTCAAAACCCGGCCAATATGATATGGCTCTGGGGGCAAGGCATGAAACCGGATATGCCAGAGTTTAAAGATGAATTTGGTATTACGGGGGGGATTATTTCGGCTGTAGATCTTCTTAAGGGGATGGGGAAGGTTCTTGGTCTGGAAGTTGCGGATGTACCGGGAGCAACGGGTTATTATGATACGAATTATGAGGGAAAAGCGTCCGCGGCTCTTGATATACTTGAAAGGAACGATATGGTATTCGTCCACGTAGAAGCTCCGGATGAGGCAGGTCATAATGGTGATATCCGAGCGAAGATAACGGCTATTGAGAATTTTGACAGTAAAATAGTCGGTCCGATTATCAAAAAACTTACTGATGAGGGTGATTTCAGGGTGCTTGTTTTGCCGGATCATCCGACACCTGTCAAACTCAGGACGCATACGTCTGAACCGGTGCCCTTCGCGATGGCCGGTAAGGATGTTGTTGCTGACGATGTGGTTGTTTTTACTGAGAATTCAGCAAAAGCAGGTAGCATGAAGATCCGACATGGGCATGAATTGATGAACCATCTTTTGGGGAGATAGGAAAGATATGAGCAAAAATAAAATTGTGGTTCAAAAATACGGTGGAACAAGTGTCGCCGACCCGAATAAAATAAAGAATGTCGCGAAAAGGGTAAAAGAATGTCGAGATCGTGGGTATGATATTGTTGTTGTGGTATCAGCTCTTGGCAAAACTACAGATACGCTATTGAAGTTGGCCGCTGAAATTAGTAGTGATCCGGCGGAACGTGAGTTGGATATGTTGATATCGACAGGAGAACAGGTTTCTGTCGCGCTTTTAGCAATGGCTCTTCACGAACTTGGGGAACAGGCGATATCTTTTACGGGTGCGCAGGTAGGGATCATAACGGATTCTTCACATACTAAAGCCAGAATTTTGGATATATCAACTAAAAGGATCAGGGAACAGTTCAAGAAAGGACGCATAGTCATTGTGGCCGGATTTCAGGGCACAAATCTTGATCAAGAGATAACTACACTGGGTCGAGGTGGATCGGATATAACGGCTGTTGCGTTAGCCAAGGTTCTTGGCGCGGAAGTTTGTGAGATATATACGGATGTTAAGGGGGTTTACACGGCTGATCCTCGCAAGATAAAAAACGCGCGTAAACTGGAAAGCATCAGTTATGATGAAATGCTCGAATTTGCATCACTTGGAGCGCAGGTAATGCAGGCGAGAAGTATTGAGGTAGCGAGTAAATTTAATGTTCCCATACATGTCAGAGCAAGTTTCTGTGGTGAACAGGGAACGATGATATGCAAGGAGGTCAAAAAGATGGAAGACGTAATGGTCCGTGGTGTGACCGTGAAGAAGGAGGAGGCGAAGGTAACCGTATGTGATATTCCGGATAAACCGGGAGAGGCGAGCCGCCTGTTTGAATATTTGGCCAAGTCCAATATCAATGTTGATATGATAATACAAAACGTTTCCAGGACGGGACGGACTGACATTTCTTTTACGGTTCCCTCTTCCGATTTAAAGAAGACTCAGGAAGCTATTAACGTGATTAATAAAAAAAAGAAAGATACTATTGAAGTAAAATTCGATAAAGATATCGCTAAGTTATCTATTGTCGGAGTCGGAATGCGTAGCCATTCCGGAGTTGCGGCCAAGATGTTTGGCGCTCTTGCTTCGAAAAAAATAAATATTGATATGATCTCTACCAGCGAGATAAAAATATCATGTGTAATCAAAAGCAAAGATGCTTTGGGAGCCGTAAAGGTGCTTCATCGAGCCTTTGGTTTGCATAAGAAAAGATAATTAGAAACCAGCAGGCGCAAAAAGTCTGCGACAAAATGGCAGGTTTGATATGAAAAAAATACAAGTTTATGACACAACGTTACGTGACGGAGCCCAATTTGAAGGGATCTCTTTTTCCGTGCGGGATAAAATGCTTATAGCCGGAAAGCTTGATGAGCTTGGTGTTGATTATATCGAAGGTGGATGGCCGGGTGCGAATCCGAAAGAAAATGAGTTCTTTGTTGCGGCTGCGAAACACTTGAAACTTAAAAAGTCAAAGCTTGTGGCTTTTGGGAGTACAAGGCGTGTAAAGGCAAAGGCGTCTTCAGATATCATTCTTAAGGGGCTTCTTAATTCCGAAACGAAATATGTAACGATCTTTGGCAAAAGCTGGGATTTGCATGTCAAAGCTGTGCTCAAGACTTCCTTGAAGGAGAATCTCAACATGATAAGTGATTCCGTGAGTTTTCTCAAAAAGAAGGGACGACATGTCATGTATGACGCGGAACATTTTTTTGATGGATACGAAGAAAACCCCGGGTATGCCATAGATAGCTTGAGAGCTGCTTGTGAGGCTGGAGCTGAGACTATTGTTCTTTGTGATACCAATGGTGGTTGTGTCACAAGTAGGGTTTTTGAGATAGTCGAGGAGGTCAGAGAGCACCTGAACGCACCTCTAGGGATACACACGCATAACGATACGGAAATGGCTGTTGCCAATTCTGTTGCCGCGGTTCAGGCCGGTTGCGTGCAGGTTCAAGGAACATTTAATGGATATGGTGAGCGATGTGGTAATGCCAATCTTGTTTCTATTATTCCAACTTTAAGGCTTAAGCTTGGATATGATTGTTTGTCTGATTTCGCCCTCAAAGAGCTCACAGAGGCGTCGAGATATGTCGCTGAAACGGCTAATATGAGGCATCAGGATTCTCAGCCGTATGTCGGCAATAGTGCGTTCGCGCATAAAGCTGGTGTTCATGTTAACGCAATACTGAAGAATTGCAAAACATACGAGCATATCGATCCGGTTTTGACCGGAAATAGTCGACGCATGCTGATATCTGAACTGTCAGGAAAATCCAGCATTATGGCAAAAGCCGAGGAAATGGGTCTAAAGATTGACAAAAAATCAGATAAGGCCAGCAGTATTCTTAAGCAAGTTCAAGACATGGAACAAAATGGCTATCAGTTTGAACTGGCCGAAGCGTCCCTGATGATGCTTATGCGTAGAGCTGTTGAAAAAGATAAAAAACATTTCAAGGTAAAGGATATCAGAATTATCGTTGAGAAACGATCGGGAGGCGATATTGTTTCCGAGGCTACAGTAAAAGTTGAGATCGACGGAGAAATAATGCATACCGTTTCTCTCGGAGATGGACCCGTGCACGCGCTTGATAGGGCGCTAAGAAAATCATTGCAGGGATTTTATCCTGAGATCAAAAATATGCATTTATCTGATTTTAGCGTTAGGGTTCTGGATGAAAAAGCCGGGACAGCGGCGAAAGTTAGGGTTCTTATCCAGTCACAGGATAAAACGGATTCCTGGTGGACAGTTGGTGTTTCTGAAAACATCATCGAAGCAAGCTGGAAGGCGTTAATCGATTCAGTTGAGTATAAGTTTATGAAAGATGATAAAGCAAAAAAGAAAAAGAAAAAGAAAAAATGATTAAAGATATTCCTACCAGATATGATCCCAAGGAAATAGAGGAACGGATTTACAAAAAATGGGAAGATGAAAAAGCGTTTCATGCTAAGACTGGAACGGGGAAGACTCCGTATAGCATAGTTATTCCACCTCCGAATATTACCGGTGTCCTCCATATGGGTCATGCTCTTAACGATACTATTCAAGATATTCTTATCAGATGGAAGCGAATGCAGGGGTATGAAACATTATGGCTGCCTGGAACAGATCATGCCGGCATCGCCACGCAAAATGTGGTTGAAAGGGCCATGGCCAAAGAAGGGGTAAAACGTACGGATGTGGGCCGTGAAAAATTCTTAGAACGTGTCTGGCAATGGAAAGACAAATATGGCAATACCATCATTAAACAGCTTAAAAAACTTGGCTGTTCATGTGACTGGGACCGAACACGCTTTACCATGGATGAGGGACTTTCGAACGCGGTGATGGAGGTTTTCGCCCGTTTGTATAGAGAAAACTTGTTGTACAAGGGTGACTATATCATTAACTGGTGTCCGCGCTGTGAAACAGCGCTCAGTGACGAGGAAGCGGAACATGCTGAAGTTGATGGCATGTTGTATCATATCAAGTATCCTGTTAAAGGTCGGGAAAAACTCAAAAAAGAAAATGAGGATTACGTGGTCGTCGCGACTACGCGTCCTGAAACCATGCTTGGGGATGTCGCGGTAGCCGTGAATCCAAAAGATCCTAGGTATGCCGGACTTAAAGGTAAGACTCTTATATTGCCGATAGTTAAACGGGAACTAAAAATTATTTTCGATGAAACGGTCGATCCGGATTTCGGGACCGGTGCGCTTAAAGTTACACCGGCACATGATCCCGTGGATTTTGAGCTGGGAATAAAACATAATCTTGAACGTGTGAATGTAATGAACCCTGATGGAACTATTAACGCGCTTGGCGGCGAATATGAGGGAATGGATAGATTTGAATGCCGGGAAACAATAGTTGAGGATCTCAGGCAACGTAAACTGTTTATTAAATTCGAGGAACATCCGCATGCCGTCGGACATTGTTACAGATGTCATACCATGGTAGAGCCCAGGCTTTCTAAGCAGTGGTTTGTTTCGATGAAGCCATTGGCGAAAGAGGCCATACAGGTTGTTCGTGACAAAAAAATAAAGTTTTATCCTGATAGGTGGACAAAAGTATATCTTAACTGGATGGAAAATATCAGGGATTGGTGTATATCTCGTCAAATATGGTGGGGTCACCGCATTCCCGTGTGGTATTGCCTGGATTGTCTTAATTGTAAGAATGTGCGGGATGTGGAGGTTACATCGCCCGACAAGAAGGGTGTTTTTCTGCACCTATCCAAAGGGACGCCTGATAAATGCCCGGATTGTGGAAGTGATAACATAGAACAGGATCCGGATGTTCTAGATACATGGTTCAGCTCTTGGTTGTGGCCTTTTTCCGCGATGGGTTGGCCGGAAGAAGGAGAAGACTTAAAGACGTTTTATCCGACAGATGCTCTAGTGACGGCGCAAGAAATAATTTTCTTCTGGGTAGCAAGAATGATCATGGCTGGTTTGTGGTTCCAAAAAGAAATACCTTTTCGTGATGTGTATATTCATGGCACTGTTCGCGACGCTACCGGTACAAAAATGTCTAAATCTCTGGGCAATGTTATCGATCCGTTGGATGTCATTGCCGAGGTGGGGAGTGACGCGCTTAGATTTAGCATTATCTCGATCACATCGCAGGGGCAGGACGTTTTTCTTTCCAAGGATAAGTTTGAATTCGGTAGAAATTTTGCTAACAAATTATGGAATGCCTCTCGCTATGTCTTGATGAATCAGGACGAAAGTGTGAGTAAACAGGAAGATAATTACTGTCCAGAGGCGCTTGTGGACAGGTGGATAGTAAGCGTATTTAATGAGACTATTGAAAAAGTTCAGAAGGACATTGTAGCGTATAGATTTAACGATGCCGCGTCCGCGTTGTATGAATTCATCTGGCATAAATATTGTGATTGGTATCTTGAATTTTCAAAACTTGCTGATGATAAAGTCGCCGCTCAAAACACCCTTTTGGTTATATTAGAAGGTATGTTGAAGCTCCTGCATCCATTTATGCCGTTTATAACAGACGCGATTTGGCAAAATTTGCCGGAGAGTTCTTCCGGTTCGATCATAAACGCTTCTTGGCCGGTGGCCGACAGCAACAAAGTGGATAACGCGTCTATCTCAAATACGGAAAAGATCATTGGGGTGATAACAGCCATACGTAATGTGCGATCATTCTGGGGTATCGCTATAAAAGCTATTATGGATATTGATATAAAGATCGCGGATGATGGTATAGCCGAAGTTTTAAAGGAAAACTCGAAATATATTGAGAAACTGGCAAAGTGTCGCTTACGAAATATAAGGTCGGATGTTGATAGACCTGAACATTCTGTCGCGTCATTGGTCGGAAAGATAAGACTTTATATTCCTCTGGGTGAAACGATAGATGTTGAAAAAGAAACGGGTCGGATAAATAAGAAAATAGAGGAAATGGAGAATCATTTGATCACGTTGGAGAAAAAGCTGTCCAACAAGAACTTCATTGATAGGGCTCCGGAAGAAGTAGTCGAGAAAGAAAAGGCGAAAAAGACGTATTTCGAACAACAAGTAAAAACTCTCAAGGAAAATCTGGAAGCTATCAGATAATTTCAATCATTCTTATGGAAAAACGTTTACAGACCATTCTGGCGCGCGCGGGTGTTGCCTCAAGACGGCATGCTGCTGAATTAATAGAGGCTGGCAAGGTTAGTGTAGATGGTGTGTTGGTCACAGAAAAGGGCATGAGAGTAGATCCTGCTAAACACAAAATAACCGTAGACGGAAAGTTGTTGGCGGGAGAAGAAGAGAAGCATTATTATCTTCTTAATAAACCTGCAGGATATATTTGTACTGTTACAGATACGCACGGGCGAAGAAAAATTTCTGATCTATTTACGCGTATAAACGCTCGTCTTTATCCGGTAGGACGTTTAGATAAAGATACTACCGGGGTGATTATCGTTACCAATGATGGGGATCTTGCTTATGGACTATCTCATCCGAGTTTTGAAGTGGATAAAGAGTATATTGTCACTGTAGCAGGTGATGTTACTTCTCATGAGATAATAAAGATGCGCAAAGGTGTTAATATAGAGGGTGGAGTTACCGCTCCGTGCGAGGTTTATGAAGTCAGGAAGACTAAAAGTAATACGATTTTGCGGATTGTAATACACGAAGGTCGAAAGCGGCAGATCAAACAAATGATTGAAGTTGTTGGATTTAAGGTTGTTGGACTTGACCGCGTGCGATATGCCGGGTTGTCGTCTGGAAAACTAAAAAATGGTGAATTCAGAAAATTGACGGAAAAAGAGATAGAAAAATTAAAGAGGATCTGATGACCGAATTAAATATGCAACGGGTGGAGAGAATAGCAAGATATGCTCTCAAGGAGGATATCTGGACAGGGGATATTACCTCAGAAGCGGTTCTTGACGGCGCGCTTGAAGTCGATGCTGTAATTATAGCTCGTCAGCCGGGCATTGCTTGTGGAACGAGTGTGGCAGAGAAGGTATTTGCCGTTGTTGATCCTGATATTAGATTTAGACCGGTCGTAAAGGAGGGAGACCATATTGAACCCGATAGCGAAATTGCTTTTGTCGAAGGGAACGCCCGCTCTATCCTTAAGGCGGAAAGAGTTGCTATAAATTTCCTAGGACATATGAGTGGGATAGCTACAAGAACTCACGCGTTTGTGGAAGCTGTAAAAGGCACCGAAATAAAAATATATGATACACGGAAAACCATGCCCCTTCATAGGTATATGCAAAAATACGCGGTAAGGGTAGGCGGAGGAACCAATCATAGATGGGGATTGTGGGATATGGTGCTTATTAAAGACAATCATCTTCGAGCATTTGGTATGCAGAGCAAAACGACAAATAACGAGAAAATCGTCAAAACCACTATAAGACAGGCGAGAGAAGCTGTTCAGAAAAATATTCGTGTAGAAGTAGAAGTGGAAAATTTGAAAGAATGTGAATATGCTTTAGAGGAAAAACCGGATGTTATCATGCTTGATAATATGTCTCCAGAGGCAGTTGTCGAAGCGGTCAAATTGCGTGATAATATGGGGTTAAAAGGAAAAGTTCTTTTAGAAGTATCAGGTGGTATTACATTGGATAACATTAAGGATTATGCCGGAACAGCAGTTGACATTATTTCATCCGGATCTTTGACCGGTTCGGTTATGTCACTTGATTTCAGCTTAGAGATCGTGCTGAAAAACGCATGAAGGCTCTGCATGTGATTGACTATTAAACCATGGATAAATTTCGATTAGTGACCGATCTTACACCTGCTGGAGATCAACCCCGTGCCATCGAGAAAATATCGAAATCCATAATTGACGGGAATTCTTACCAGACGTTAGTTGGCGTTACAGGAAGCGGCAAAACATTTACGATGGCGCATAGTATTGTGAATATCAATAAGCCGGTTCTTGTCCTATCGCATAATAAAACATTAGCCGCACAGCTTTATTCCGAATTTAAGGATTTTTTCCCTGACAATGCTGTCGAATACTTTGTTTCCTACTATGATTACTATCAACCTGAGGCATATGTGCCTCAGACGGACGTTTATATAGAGAAAGACGCTTCAATAAACGAAGACATAGACCGTTTGAGGCTGTCGGCCACCAGCTCACTTTTCTCTCGTAAAGATGTGCTTGTTGTGGCCAGTGTGTCTTGTATCTATGGATTGGGATCACCTGAAGATTATTCAAATATGCTAGTTGTGGCAGACATCGGGCAGAAAATATCCCGGGAAGAGCTACTAAGGAAACTTGTAGATATTCAGTACGAGAGAAATAACTTTGATCTTGGACGTGGGAAATTCAGGGTAAGGGGTGATGTCATCGAAGTATTTCCCGCTTATAAGCAAACTGCTATAAGAGTAGAGCTTTTTGATGACGAAGTGTCACGCATTTCAGAGATAGATCCGATTACGGGTGATATATTGACTGAACTTGAAAAAATGTTTATCTACCCGGCAAAGCATTTTGTTACTACTGAAGATAAGATCAATGCTGCGCTAATATCCATTTCAGAAGAATTGGAAGGGCAGCTCGCCGTGTTTCGCGCAAACGGAAAATTATTGGAAGCTCAGAGGTTGGAAAGTCGCACAAAATACGATATGGATATGCTTAAGGAGCTAGGGTATTGTAACGGCATAGAAAATTATTCACGACATATTTCAGGACGTCCCGAGGGTAGTCGTCCGTGGTGTCTCCTAGATTATTTCGGCGATGATTTTTTAGTCATAATAGATGAATCCCATGTAACGATTCCGCAGCTTCGGGCGATGTATAACGGTGATCAGGCGAGGAAAAAAACATTGGTAGAATATGGGTTCCGACTTCCGTCGGCGTTGGATAATAGGCCGCTTAAATACGATGAGTTTATGGAGAACGCCAAACAAATATTATATGTGTCGGCAACGCCAAGTGAATATGAAGTGAATCTTTCCAGCGTAACGGCCGAGCAGGTGATAAGGCCGACTGGTCTTCTTGATCCCCCAATCAGTGTCAGACCGACGGAAGGTCAGATATATGATCTAGTGGGTGAAATTAAAAAGCGGGCAGATAGAGGCGAGCGAGTTCTTGTTACGACTTTGACCAAACGTCTTGCTGAAGAACTTACTCGTTTTCTCAGTGAAATGAAACTACGTGTGCGGTATATGCATTCCGAGATAAAGGTGCTTGACCGTGTTGAGATCATACGTGATCTTCGGGTTGGGAAGTTTGACTGTCTTATTGGGATAAACCTCTTACGAGAAGGGCTTGATTTGCCGGAAGTCTCACTTGTTGCGGTGCTGGACGCGGATAAAGAAGGTTTCTTAAGAAGCGGAACAGCTCTGTTACAAACAGCCGGACGGGCTTCACGTAATGTGAACGGAGAAGTACTGCTTTACGCGGACAACATGACCGCGTCAATGCAAAAACTTATAGATATTACAGCCAAAAGAAGAAAACAACAGATCGAATTTAACGAGAAGAATGGCATAGAACCAAAAACTATTGTAAATGCCATGAAAGAAGGTATAGAATCATATAGGCGAGCGAGGGAAATGTTATCCGATGTGGTGGGTGAGTCTCAGGAAGAGTATGAAATAGGGGAGCTTGTTGCGGAACTCGAAAGAGATATGGAGAAATCGGCGCGTAATCTGCAGTTCGAACGAGCGATCGAACTGCGGGATCAAATAGAAGAACTACGCAAAAGGCGGGATGATGACGGAATCGGTTCTTAAAGGAAAAATATTAACCTTTTTTAGAAAGAACAAGGAACAGTATGTGTCTGGAGAGGATATTTCACAAAGCCTTGAAGTTTCACGAGCTTATGTTTGGAAATATATGAGCAAGTTGCGCGATGATGGGTATGCTATTGATGCCGTCCCGCATCTTGGTTATAGGATAAGGTCTGTACCGGACAAATTATTCGGGTATGAAATAAAAAATGGGCTTAAAACTCGTACGATTGGTAAAAAAGAAGTGTATCATTATGAAACCACTGATTCCACAAATAACAGAGCCTATGAACTGGCGGAACAAGGTGAGCCGGAAGGTACTGTTGTGGTTGCGGAATCCCAGACACATGGTAAAGGACGCATAGGAAGAAAATGGGTTTCTCCCAAGGGCGGCGGTATCTATATGTCTCTGATTCTCAGACCGGATGTTGAGATAGATGAAGTTCCCTCAGTTACGCTGGTTGCCGCGGTTGCGATAACTCGAGCCATAAAGAATATTATCGGCATTAACGCCAGAATAAAATGGCCTAATGACATTTTTTACAGTGAGAAAAAAGTATGTGGGATTTTGACTGAGATAAAAGCTCAGCCAGGTAGAGTAGATTTTCTAATACTTGGAGTTGGCATAAATGTGAACACTACAGTTGGGAAATTACCTGCTGGCAGTACCAGCCTTAAGCATGAAACAGGATATCCCATCAATAGGGCTCAGCTTATGCGATGTATATTGGAGGAGTTAGAGAAATATTATAAAAAATTCCGCAAAGAAGGTTTTGCCAGTTTAAGGCCCGAATGTAAAAAGTTGTCATCAGTATTAGGTGAGAATGTGAAGATCAAAGAACATCATAAGGTTGTCAAAGGAAAGGCTGTTGACATAGATAGTAAGGGAGCTCTTATTGTAAAAGATAACAAAGGTCAGCGCCGGAGGATCTTTTCCGGTGATGTTCTTCTGAAGGGGTAACGTATGAGACTGCTTATTGACATAGGTAACACAAATACTTCTATGGTCGTTCTCCATAAGAAGCGTTTTGTTAAACGTTTCTTTATCCATACATCCAAGAAGGAAGTGTCAGTTCCTTCTTTTAAACGCTTATTGGGCGGATATCTCTCAGATATTAAAAAAATAGTGATCGTAAGTGTTGTTCCCGAGCTTTTGGCGTTGATGAAGAAAAATCTAAAACGCATTGCTCCCAATGTTCCTGTTTTAGTCGTGGGAGAAGATGTTAAGGTTCCTATGAAAAACCGATATAAAAATCCAAAGGAAGTGGGACAAGACCGCCTTGTAACATCTTTTGCTGCTTCTAATGTATGCAAGTTCCCGGTAATCGCGGTAGATTTCGGAACAGCGCTTACTATGGATTTTGTGAATAGTAAGGGAGAGTATGAGGGCGGGCTTATATTTCCGGGATTACGGCTGGCAATGGGAACCCTTACTAAAGAGACGGCTTTGCTTCCCAAAGTCCGATTAAAAACGGCGAAGGGATTTATAGGTCGCAATACGCGCGGGAGTATGAATAACGGTATCTTGTTTGGATATGCGGCGATGTGTGACGGTCTAATACAAAAATTTAGGGAAAAATATGGCAAAGGGGTTAAGGTGGTAGCCACAGGAGGGGACGCTGAGCTCGTAGCGAAACACTCTTGTTGCTTAAAAAAGATCTATCCTGACCTTATCTTTGAAGGGTTGCAGTCTTTGTCTGGATAGATGAATATTGTGTTTTTGAGACGTACCCGACTACTTAATGCTCAGTTGTTTGTCCAGACCGGATATTTTGAAAACCTTTTTGACATGAGAACATGCATGTGTGATTTTCAGGTTATCCTTTCCGATGTCCTTAGAGACCTTAATGCAAATCCTAAGAAAAGCTGAGGCAACGTAGTTTACTTTTTCTAAGTCGAAGACGACAGGTAATTTCATTTGCGCTATTTTTTCATAAAGTCCATCTTCCCATTTTACGCAATTCGCGCTGTCTAATCTGTGAGAGAATTGACATGCTAATTTTCCATCGATTTGTTCGTAGTGAACCATTTTTCCTCCTAGTTGCACTGTTGTAATAGGTTTAAGTGTATCAGCTGAGCCAATAAAAGTCAAAGAGGGCAAGCGAAATATTTCAGGTAGAGATATACTTGTAATTGTGAATTTCAATTAATGGAAGCAACTTGCAAAAGGATAGATTGAAGTGTAAAATTGTAATTATCTTTTAGAGTTAATGTTTTAATAGAAAAGGCCCAGTTTATGCAAAAGATGAGTTTGAAAAAGATTATTAAGAATAAATATTCACACCTTCTGTTTTTTTTGGTGGCCATGTATGCTATCACTCCGATAATTCACAAGCTTAGAGTAATTTTTCCCATTGTCAGTTTATTATTCATTTTAGTGATTATTGCTACACTTCGTGTCTTGCGACCTAGGAAATTAATTTTCCACATTGCTATAGGTGTGGCGATCGTAGCGTTCTTGTTTGAATATTTACTAATTGTGAAAGTGATATCGACCAGTATAGCGGGATTGACCGAGATAGTGTTGACCTTGTATATTCTGTTTATAGGCATAGCTCTTGTTTTTTTAATAAAAAATATTTTTTTAGAAAAATCTGTCACATCGGATACGATAAAAGGTGGAATTTCCATATATCTTCTGATGGGATATTGGTGGGGGATTTTATATTCCCTCATTGCGGTATTCAACCAAAAAGCGTTTATTGCAGTTGATAGCATTACTAACATTTCGGATTATTTATTTTATTTTAGTTTTACCACACTTACGACGGTTGGTTATGGGGACATAGTTCCGAAAAGTGAATTAGCCATGACCGCCTGTGGCTTGGAGGCAATTGCCGGGCAAGTGTATCTTACAGTATTTGTTGCTCGCTTAGTAGGTATTCATATTGTGAGTAGTTATAAAAAGTAAAAAACAAGTTAGATGCGAAGAAGTCAAACGGGGGAGGATCAGGATGCGTAACCTTAGGTGCATTATTGCTTTGTTTTTTCTGGTTTTAATGATCAGTTGTTGTGCTTCCGCTGAAGAGTTCATGACGGATAGCGGAGAGGTCAGGGATGATATGGGAAACGGAGATTATATGACCGATAGCGGTGAAGTGAAGGAAAAGGGAAGCTCAGGAGATTATATGCTTGATGATGGTGAAATGGAATCAAGTTATGATGTCGGTGGTGAAACAACAGGCCTGGATGACATTGGACAAACTCAGGATGGGATTGGATGTACTGACAATGACAAATTTGGAGAGGGAGATCTTTCGCAACTTGGAGAATAGGTGGAGGAGACAAAGATGAAAGATTTCATCTGCAAAACAGAAAATGAGTCAGGAACGATAATATTAACGTTGATGCTGGATTCCATCACTGTTCATCAGAACAAAGAATTGATGGAGTATTTTTCAAATATGGTGGAGAAAACCGGACAGAAGACCATTATGGATTTATCAAATACATCGTATGTAGCTTCTATGGTCTTGAGTTCTCTCATGTTTTTTCACAAAAAGGTCAGAGAGAGTGGAGGAGATTTTGTTCTTTGCGGTGTTAATAGTAGGATAAAAGAGATACTGGTTACCACAAAACTAGATAAAGTGTTCAAAATTTTCGATAATTCAGAAGAGGCTCTTACGTATTTCAACAAAGTGGGAGATGCTGCTCCCCAAAAGGAGGTAGAAATGAAGCTGGATGTAAAAGGTTTTGCTCTTTCAGGAGGTATATTGTGGGGGGCGAGTGTTTTTCTTATCACTTGGATGAAAATACTTGGCTATGGAGCTACTCTTGATGTGATAAAGAGTTACTATATCGGTTATTCGGTAACTCCTATTGGAAGCTTGATTGGCGCGGTATATGGTTTTTTTGATTTAGGTGTTGGATGTCTTATCTTTGCGCTTTTATATAACAAACTGGCCAAGGAATAGAAAAGATTGTATGAAGTAGTTAATGTGATTAATTGCTATATATAAACTAAAAGCAGCAATATGTATATCTAAAACATGTTGCTGCTTTTTTTTGACTGTCCGGGCGGTACTGTATTCGGTTATTATTTGTTACGATGTCTCAGTACAGAGGAAAAAGGTTTGAATAACGTTCGGGTTTGGGTATAATACTACTATTAGAATTATATTTTATTTAACCGTTTGCAGACGAAGGTTCTTGCTAATACCAAAATAAATTAATGGTGGATCTCAAAAGATTCATAGCTTACGTTTTTTTGATAATACTGGTGTTTTCCGTTACCGGATGCCGGACTATCAAAGCCCCGTCGGATCCATATGAAACATGGGTGCCGCCTTCCTGGGAAAAGACATCAACTTCTAAAGATACAGTATGGGAGAGTATTAGACAGCGTGAGATAGATCCCTCAAAACCTCTTGTGTTGTTTGAACTTGTAGACATAGCGATAGGTAATAATCCAACTACTCGACAAGCATGGGCAAATTCTAGAGCTGCTGAAGCAAGGGTGAAGCAGGCTCAAAGCGAGTGGTATCCCCAGATTGAGATTTCCGCAAAGGGCGCCAGCCAGAAAAAGGAAACAGATCAAGATCTTACAGATACAGATAATATATACGCCAGACCCGGTGGAGAAATTACTTTTCTCCTGCTTGATCTTGGGGGAAGGAACGCCAGGATCAGAGGGGCCATGCAAGACATTATAGAGGCCAATTTTCAATTCAACCGTGCTATTCAAGATCTGATACTTGACACAGAAACGGCATATTTTGATCTTTATAGTGCCCATTCGGAAGTGGAAGCGGCAACAGCGGATTTGGAAGATGCCGGGACAGCGTTCTATACGGCAGGAGAAAGACATAAAGTGGGGTTAGTATCAAAGCTTGACGTTCTTCAATCTGAGTCCAGTTATGATCAGGCGCTTTATTATCTTGAAGAGGCAAGGGGCAATGTGCGAACCGCTAAAGCGCGTTTAGCTCAAGAACTTGGACTTCCCGCCGACGCGATGCTTGAGATCGCAAGTCCGTCACAGGAGGTGCCGACAGACTTACCGGAAGAGAATGTAAGTTTGTTGATAGAAGAGGCTCTTATGGAAAGGCCTGACATCGCGGCGGTTCGGGCGGCATTGCAATCAAAGGAAGAGGCAATAAGAGTTGCCAATTCTGATATATGGCCGTCATTGAGTATTGGTGGTTCCGGTGACGCGGGCTGGTATCAATATTTTGGTAAACAAAAATCAACTTTAAATCGAAAATATGGACATGATTATGAGTATTCCGGATATTTTAATATTTCATGGGATATTTTCGATGGTTTTAAAAATATTAACATAAAACGTGAAGCGCAATTTGAGATGGAGCAGGAACGTGAGAAATTGAAGCAATCCGAGCTTGAGGCAAGCGCGGACGTGTGGATCAAATATTATAATCTTAAAACTGCGGGAAAGAAGTTTGTATTCAGTAAGGCTTTTCTAAAAAGTGCTACGGCTTCGCATGAGTTAGCAGTTGTGGGATATAGAACAGGGTTGAAAGATATACTGGATCTTTTGCAGGCTCAAAGTCAACTTTCAGATGCGCGAAGTAAATTAATTGAATCTAGAAAAGAGTTGTATATTTCCTTGGCTGAGCTTATTCACGCAACAGGAATGCTTTATGTGGTCGAAGAACAGTAAACGGAGGGAAGATAAATGGTCCAAAAATCTGATATATTTAAAAATTTGAAAGATGTGCTGGAAAAAATAGGATCTTTCGATTATAAAAAATTTCTTGATAGCATTAAGAATTTTAGTTACAAAAAACTATGGAGTGATATCAGATCCTTCGATTATAAGAGTTCAGCGGAGTATAAAAAACTATTTCAAGATAAGGAGTTTCAGAGAAGAGCCCGCCTAGTTGTCATAATTTTAGTGGCGATATTTTTACTTAAGGGATGCTTTCATAGCCCCCCTCCAGAAGTAGTACGCATGCGCCATGTTGAGACATCTCCTGTTATTCAGAAAGATGTTCCCATATATATCGATTCTTTTGGCACACTGACTGCACTATACAGTGCAGACATTGTGGCTCAGGTAACTGGCAAGATAGACTCTTATCATTTTGAGGAAGGAAAAGAGGTTAAGAAGGGGGATTCTTTATTTATTATTGACCCCCGACCATATCAAGCTGAGCTTGATAAGGCCCGAGCCGCTTTAGCGGAGGATACTGCCGAGTTAGAATTGAAAAGAGATACGCTTGAGAGGAACAGAAGCCTAGTTGCGAAAGATCTTATCTCACAGCAGGATTTTGAGGAATATAAAACTGATGTTGCCGCCGGAGTGGCGAAAGTGGAACTTGATAAAGCTGAAATCATGACAGCGCAAATCAACCTAGAATATTGCTACATAGTTTCGCCTATAAATGGGTTAACCGGTAAACGCCTTGTTGATCCTGGTAACATTGTGATCGCGAACTCGGGTCCTGTACTTGTGAATGTAAAGACAATCGATCCGTTATATATCGATTTCACCATTTCGGAAAGAGATCTTCCGAGAGTTAGAAAGGCTATGTCAGAAGGAAAGCTTAAAGTTGAGATCTATCCGGCGGGAGATGACGATGGACCTTATGAGGGTGAGCTTAAACTCATTGATAATACAGTAAATGATCTGACAGGGACTGTTTCCTTGCGGGCGACGATACCTAACAAAAACCGTAAGTTATGGTCCGGACAGTTTGTGAAAGTAAAATTGGTTTTGTACATCGAAAAAAACGCTATTCTTGTGCAGTCCAAGGCTGTCCGAATCGGACAAGATGGAGCGTATCTTTTTGTTGTGTCTTCCGATAATAAGGCTGAGTTGCGCTTAATAGATAACGGACAGCAGGAAGATGATTATGTAATCGTTAAAAAGGGTGTCAAAGTCGGAGAAAGTGCGGTTACCGTCGGACAGCTCGGGTTGAGCCCCGGAGTGTTGGTGGTAGAAGACTCAGTGGACGGAAAATCGGATAAGGATAAGGGTGGGAAGAAAAAGTGATTTTTTCTGAGATATTCATAAGAAAACCGATAATGACATCGCTTATCATGATGGCGGCGCTTATTTTTGGTATTGCTTCTTATTTTGCCTTGCCTGTTAGTGATCTTCCGGTTGTGGATTATCCGGTAATTACAATAAGTGTAGCGTATCCCGGAGCAAGTCCTACCATGGTGGCCTCAACGGTAGCGACACCGCTTGAAAACGAGTGTATGGCGATTCCCGGGCTTCAGACGATAATTTCTGATAATACCGAGGGGCAGTCACAGCTTACTTTGACATTTAATCTGAATAAGAGCGTCGATCTGGCTGCGCCGGATGTACAGGCGGCAATTTCTCGTGCTCAATCTAATCTGCCCGATGATCTTCCCAATCCTCCAAATTATACAAAAGATAACCCTTCGGATAAACCGATCATGCACTTTACTGTAACTTCAGATACGCTTACTAGCGGTCAGCTTTATGATTTTGGTAATACGACCATAGGACAAAGATTGAATATGGTCGAGGGTGTGTCGAAGGTGGATACATGGGGAGCGAAAAGTGCTGTTAGGGTTCAGGTCAATCCAACCAAGCTTGCTTCATTTCAGATAGGCATAGATGAGGTAGCAAAAGCGATAACAGCGGGAACGGTCATCATCCCCGGTGGAAGTTTAAATGGTCCGATTCACGCGTTTTCGATAGAACCTAAGGGGCAATTACTGGAAGCGAAAGATTATGAAAAACTGATTGTGGTTTATCGTGATAATGCTCCGGTTTATTTGGGTGATATAGCAAAATGTATTGATGGTAATGAGAATGACGTACTGCGTGTTATGTCGTGGGAGGCCGGGCAGGATTGGATCAGTGGTGGCGTTCACCTCGCGGTTAGCCGGGAAACCGGCGCGAACACTGTTGCAGTGGCGCAGGAATTGTTGAAAACTCTGGAGGAGATTCAGGAAGAGATCCCTGGCTCCGTTAAGGTAAGTGTGTTCTATGATAGATCGATCCAGATAGTGGAGTCAGTCGATGATGTGAAAACGACCGTGTTTATTGCTCTTGCCCTTGTCATTCTCGTAATATTTCTTTTTATCGGACGACTTACTGATACGGTTATTCCGGGAATAACGTTACCTTTCACAATATTTTCCACATTTGTTATTATGCTTGCTGCCGGTTTTAGTTTGGATAACTTATCATTAATGGGAATTACTCTTTCTGTGGGATTCCTTGTTGATGACGCTATTGTTGTGCTTGAAAATACTGAAAGACATGTCGAGGCCGGATTACGTCCTCTACAGGCAGCTATCAAAAGTATGAAAGAGATCACCGGAACTGTTATTTCAACAAGTCTCGCGTTGATAACCGTATTCATTCCACTTGTTTTTATGAGTGGGGTTGTCGGCAGGAATTTCCAGGAATTTGCTCTTACAGTTATTTTCGCTATCATATGTTCAACTATAATTGCTTTGACATTGACACCAATGATGTGCGCGCGGATGTTAAAGCCTAAAAAGGGTGAGGGCGGAAACGAGGATAAAACTAAAGTAGAAAAATTCACGGAGAAATTTGTAGGCGGATTAAGTGAGAAATATTCTGTCGCGCTTAAATGGACGCTGGAGCACAAATTTATTTCTGTAATAGTATGGGTTGCGTGCATATTGGGATCGCTGTGGCTTTTTGTTGTTCTTCCCAAGACGTTTTTGCCTGAAGGAGATTCAGGTGCCATTATGGGGCAAATGCAGGTTCCCCTTGGCACTTCTACCGAACAACTTCGTTTATTTCAAGACAAGGTTAATGGAATCCTTCAGGAGAATCCTAGTATAGCGCGGATTGTGACTGTAACCGGATTGCAGGCAGGTGCCGATCAGAGCACGGGGCCTTTTTACGCGATTTTAAAGCAATCGGGGGAAAAAGGCAGGAGGCCCATGCAGGAAGTGGTCCAACAATTGCGGATAGCGATGGCCGGACTGGTAATGGGGAATGTTTATGTTGAGGCCATTCCGGCTCTTCAGATAAGTACCGGTGGTGAAAGTACAGCACAGGGAGCTAAATATTCCTATCTGCTTAAGGGGAGTGATAGCGAACAACTCTATGATGCCGCGTTAGAGCTGGCGGAGCGGATGAAAGATTTTCCCGGTTTTGTTGATATACAAAACAGTGTAAAATTAGATATGTTTCAGTTGAATGTGCATCTTCTTAGAGATCGCGCTTCTTCTCTTGGTTTGACAGCACAAGACATTGAATATGGGCTAAGCCTTGCGTTTGCCCAGGGGAAAACTACATTGTATAAGACTGAGATCGATCAGTATTATGTGATAGTCGAGCTTGACAAAAAATATCAGAACTTCCCAAAGGATCTTTCTCAAATATATTTGCGATCTCAAACTACAAATATGTTGATACCTTTAGCTTCTATTGTGGAGTGGTCAGAAGGAGTGGGGCCTCAAAATGTGCCGCATTCTGACAGACTAAATTCCGCGACACTTTCGTTTAATCTAAAAGCGAACATGCCGCTCGGAAACGCGACCGATTTGTTAGAGAAAACCGCCGCGGAGATCCTTCCACCCGGGATTAGCGGGGCTCTTCAGGGAGAGGCCCAGGAATTCCAAGACGCGGTAGCTAGTTTAAGTATTCTTCTGATCATAGCTGTGTTCGTCATGTATATCATACTTGGTATTTTGTATGAGAGTTACATACATCCGATAACTATTTTAACAACCTTGCCGCCGGCAGCTTTTGGTGGGTTAGCCACACTTTTCCTGTTGGGCTCCGAGTTGTCTATGTATGCGTACATAGGAATGTTTATGCTTCTTGGGATTGTATCCAAAAACGGTATTATAATGGTCGATTTCGCGAATCAGAATTTAGAAGAAGGGAATATGACCAATTTTGAAGCGATCTATAACGCCTGTATTGTTCGTTTCCGGCCTATACTCATGACAGGAGCTTCGACAATAATCGGGGCAGTGCCAATCGCGCTTGGTTTTGGAGCGGATGGCGCGTCAAGGCGGCCGCTTGGTCTTATTGTTGTAGGAGGTTTATTATTTGCTCAGGTTATCACTCTTTTTGTTACACCGGCCATTTTTTTGTATATGCAGGATTTTCAGAAAAACTATCTCGATAAGTTTGAAATGTTCAAATCCGGCGCGGCACGAAAAGTTGAAGAAGATGAAGAAGAAAATGATGCCGTTCGTGGAGAGATTTCAGTTCTTTGACGCGCATTCCGCAGACAATATCTATCAGACTTCCACCGATTTCCCAATATTAGAAATATTAAATTTTTATCCAATTTCACCTATGGGGTGTAACAGGGTAAAGGGGTTTAGTATCGTTTAGGTGGTTGGTGCGTTTTTGGAGGAGTGTGTGTTTTTGGTATTTTTGGTGGAGTATGTACTTGTGGAACAGTCGTAGGAGCGGATTGTTGCTGTCGTATTATCTCCAATGTTCTATTGATGTTTGTCAGGTTCTGTATGTTTCTTAGCTGTTGCTGTGTTCTCTGGAGATTTTCAATATTTTTGATATTTTCAATGGAAAGTTGTTGATTAACTATTCTTAAGAGTTTGAGTAGGGTATCTTTATCCAATTTTTCGATTTGTGTGCCTGTATAGCTTATTATATAGCCTTCGTCTGCTTCGCTGACTACTATGCCCGGGATGCTTGCCCAAATTTCCTCACGACGCTGAAAAACATCGTTCAGCCGATCTATTATTTGTTCTTTTGTTAGTTCTTTTTTGCTGGTTGTTGTATTGTTTTCTGCATTTTGTTCTGTATCCTCACTGAGAGCCTCAGCGGTTGGCAAAATTAGGCATATGCTGATCAATAACATTGATAAAATGAACATTTTTTTCACGGATATCTTCTCCTCTCTCTTGCTAATTTTAATGTTATAGTGTCAGTATAACATATGAGGCATGCTTTTTCAAATTAAGCCTTTCGTTTAGCAGAGCCGTGTGGCAATTCATATGAAATTTATGTTGGAGAAAATGGGAATAGTATGTATAGTATAGTCTGAAAGGATGGTTTTGATGTGAGAAAATTTGTTTATATTCTGCTGATTATTATAGTTTTAGTATCATCACTGGTCTTGACGAAAAACGCTATATTGATGTTTCTAATCAAAAGAGAAGTGAAGATCGTGACCGGTGTTCATTTGGGCATGGGTAATCTTAAAGTGGGTCTTACTGACGCGACTGTGTCAATAAAAGACTTTAAGATCTATAATCCACCTGAATATCCGGATAAGGTGATGTTGGATATGCCTGAGATATATATAGACGTTGATTTGAAGGATGCTTTAAAAGGCAAGATACATATTCAGAAGTTGAAGCTTGATGTCGCGGAATTTATGGTGGTGCGCAATCGAGCCGGTGAACTTAATTTGAACTCTTTGAAGGTTGTCAAGGAGGAGAAAAACGCTCCGTCCGAAGACGCCAAAGTGCTGGATGATATTCAGATAGATCTTTTTCAGCTTAAGATAGATAAAGTTGTGTTTAAAGACTATTCGAAAGGTGTGGAGCCTGACATCAAAGTTTTTAACATTCACATAAACCAGAAATTTGAGAATATAACTGACCCGGATGTTCTTGTAAAGTTGATAGTGGTGAAGGCGCTGAGAGATACCCAGATAGCCAAACTAGCGCATTTCGATCTTAGGGCATGGCAAGCTCAAGTTTCCGGGATACTTACACCGGCAAAAGATGTTGTTAATAGGGCAGGAAACAGAGCGGCAAATACTATTGCCGGCGCGGCGGGTACACTAGATCAAGCGGTTGTGGGGCTTGAAGGAGTATTCTTTCATCCGGAACCCAAGGTGGAAGATGAGAAATCGGCGAAGGAGTCGGCGAATGAACGGTAGGACTTTAAAAAAAGAACTCAGTCTTTTAGATATTTTTTGTGTAGCTACCGGTGCCATGATAAGCTCCGGTCTTTTTATTCTGCCAGGATTGGCCTTTGCCAAAGCCGGACCGGCAGTTATTGTAGCTTATATAGTGGCAGGTATCTTTTGTATTCCTACGTTATTCAGTAAAGCCGAGTTAATAACCGCTATGCCGAAGGCAGGAGGAGATTATTTCTATATTATGCGTGGATTCGGTCCACTTCTTGGGACGATCGCGGGGTTCAGCGCCTGGTTTTCATTGAGTTTGAAGGGCGCTTTCGCTTTGGTAGGTATGGGTGCGTATCTTTGCATGTTTAC
>CAYZXR010000009.1:24945-30787 GCA_964482475.1 uncultured Planctomycetia bacterium
ATTTCTTACGGTGGTTTAACAAAAGTGGCCGCTCTCGCGGAAGAAACTAAGAACCCGACAAGAAATCTTCCACTTGGATTGTTCTTATCACTGATAGTGACATCTATTGTTTATGTGTTGGTGATATTTGTAACAGTGGGGAATCTTGACGCGAATGCTCTAAGAAACTCACTTACACCTATTTCAGATGGTGCCGCGGTCGTAGGGGGAGGAGTTCTGCAATTGGTTGTGGCTGCTGGAGCTTTTCTGGCATTCATATCCACGGCAAATTCCGGATTGATGACGGCTTCACGTTATCCGCTAGGTATGAGCCGGGACAAGGTTTTGCCACCTGCTTTCAGCAAAATAAGTCGGAAAAGTAATGTGCCTTATGTGGCGATTCTTTTTACCGGATTTTTCATGATCACTATTCTTTTGTTTCTAAAGCTAGAGGTGATGGTTAAGGTGGCGTCTAGTCTTCTGATAGTGCTTTTCACTTTTGCGAATCTGACTTTAATATTGTTTCGTGAAAGTAAGATTTTGAGTTATAAACCAAAGTTCCGGTCACCGTTTTATCCCTATTTACAAATTGCCGGTATATTGGGTGGTTGTTTTCTCTTGATAGAAATGGGTACATTTATAGTTTTCTTGACTATGATATTTGTCTTTTTAGGTTTTGCCTGGTACAAGATATACGCTGAAAAACGTGTTAATAAGGATTCGGCTTTAATATATCTTCTGGAGAGATTTATTGCACGGGATAAAGAACTGACATCCGACAATCTGCTTGTCGAGTTGAAAGATGTTGTTATGCAAAGAGATGACGTAGCAAAAGACAAATTTCACATGCTGATTGAGAAAAGTACAGTATTGGATATAGATGAGCCGATTAATGCCGAGGACTTTTTTAAAAGAGTATCAGAACAGCTTGAGGAAGAAACTGGATTGACTGCTGAGGGCTTAATTAAACAATTCATGGAACGAGAGAAGGAGTCGAGCACCGTAATAAGGAAAAGTCTGGCCATTCCTCATATACTGGTGGATATGGAGGATTTTCACGTAATGCTTGCGCGAGCTAAATCGGGTGTTATTTTTCCCGATGATCAAATAGCACACATTATATTTATCATACTTGGTCCACCAGCCGAACGTAACCTACATTTGAAGATACTTGCCGCTATAGCGCAGATCACAGAGAACCCTGATTTTGACGAGGAGTGGACAAAAGCGGTAAGCCAGGGTGAACTGAAAAATATTGTTTTATTAGCTGAAAGAAGAAGAGGGTAATATCTCCTGTAAACAGCGAATGAATTGAATGCCTTTCCCAATCTTTACAAAAAACCCCTTGACAAAATGCGCACATCTTTTATAATGTGTTTTCGTTAGCACTCATTAGGTCGGAGTGCTAAAGCCAAAAAAACGCTGCAGTGCAGCAAAATTAACGAATGGAGGGAAGAGATATGGGTGTAAAACCACTTGGAGACAGAGTGCTAGTTGAAGCTCTGGAAGCGGAAGAAGTGACAAAAGGCGGGATAGTATTGCCTCAAAACGCGCAGGAAAAGCCGCAGCAGGCGAAGGTTGTTGCTGTTGGAAAAGGCAAGATCTCAGATGGTAAATTGATCGCGCCGGAAGTAAAAGTCGGAGATGTTGTGTTATATGGTAAATATTCCGGCACAGAATTCAAACTGGATGGTAAAGATCTTTTAATGCTGAGAGAAGACGATATTATGGGCATTATTAGTTAACGAGAAGAAATACATAGATTAATAAAAGGAGAGAACAATGGCAAAACAGTTACAGTTTAGCGAAGAAGCCCGTAGATCTATTTTAGGGGGCGTGGAACAGCTCGCGGAAGCCGTTAAGGTTACGCTTGGGCCAAAAGGCAGAAATGTCGCGATTGAGAAAAAGTTTGGAGCGCCTACTATAACCAAAGATGGTGTTACTGTCGCGAAAGAGATCGAACTTGAAAATCCTTATGAAAATCTAGGCGCGGAAATGGTCAAAGAAGTTGCGTCTAAGACTAGCGACGTGGCTGGTGACGGTACAACTACCGCTACTGTGCTGGCGGAGGCAATATATAAAGAAGGACTTAAGAATGTTACAGCCGGTGCTAATCCTATGCAGCTTAAAAGAGGTATAGAGAAAGCCGTGGTTGCGGTGGTAGCTGAATTGAAAAAGATGTCTACTCCGACCAACAGCACCAAAGAGATATCTCAGGTAGCTACTATAGCCGCTAATAACGATAATGTTATCGGTGAGAGAATAGCCGAGGCTATGGAAAAAGTTGGTAAGGATGGCGTAATCACTGTCGAAGAAGGTAAAACGCTTGATACGACACTTGAGTTGGTAGAAGGTATGCAGTTTGACCAGGGTTACCTATCACCATATTTCGTGACTGACGCGGAAAGGATGGAATGTATTCTTGAAAATCCGTATATACTCATCCATGAGAAGAAGATTTCCAGCATGAAGAATCTTCTTCCTGTACTTGAGAAGATCGCGCAGTCAGGTAGACCGTTGCTTATAATTTCGGAAGAAACGGATGGCGAAGCACTTGCGACGTTGGTAGTTAATAAACTTCGCGGCACATTCAGCTGTTGCGCGGTAAAAGCTCCGGGTTATGGCGACCGCAGAAAGGCGATGCTCGAGGACATAGCCGTTCTTACAGGTGGAAGAGCTATAACGGAAGACCTAGGAATTAAGTTGGAGAACATACAGCTTGAAGATCTTGGGAGCGCGAAGAAGGTTACTATAGATAAAGAAAAGACCATTATCGTTGAAGGTATAGGTACTCAAGACGCTGTAAAGGCGAGAATCTCTCAGATCAAGAAACTTATTGAGAACAGTGATTCAGATTATGATACAGAAAAGCTTCAGGAACGTTTGGCCAAGCTTTCAGGTGGTGTTGCCGTGATCAATGTTGGCGCCGCGACCGAAGTGGAAATGAAAGAGAAAAAGGCCAGGATCGAAGATGCTTTGCATGCTACAAGAGCCGCAGCCGAGGAAGGTATAGTTCCCGGTGGTGGGATAGCTCTTTTGAGAGCCAGAAAAACTCTGTCTGGATTAAAGCTGAAAGGTGACGAGGCAACTGGAGCGATGATAATAGAGAGAGCACTAGTAGCGCCGGCTTTTCAGATAGCTGCAAACGCGGGCCGTTCAGGCGAAGTTATTGTAGACAAATTGGATGCCGAGAAGGATGTTAAAACGGGGTATAACGCGGAAACCGATGAATTTGTTAACATGGTTGACGCTGGTATTATTGACCCTACAAAGGTGACGAGAAGTGCTTTGCAAAATGCCGCGAGTATTTCTTCACTGATGCTTACTACCGAAGCTATCATCTGCGATAAGCCGGATGAAAAAGCGGGCGGAATGCCGGGCGGAATGCCGGGCGGAATGCCAGGTGGTATGCCAGGCATGATGTAAGTTGCATGGTAAGAATATAGCTGACACTTGACTTATAGATTGAGTGTGTTAGTATGATTGAGACTTCAGGGTGAGGTGGAATTCCTTAGCCGGCGGTAATGTTCCTAGAGAGATAAGCCCGCGAGATCCGAAAGGATTTGAACCCGTGAGAATCGGGTGCCGACCGTCGCATGAAAATGCGTATACAGCCGGGATGGGAGAAGTACACGTGAGAGATAAATATGCGTGATATAAAGCCCTGAAGTTTTCTTCAGGGCTTTTTTATTTGTATATGGATGAGGTGCGACACATTGAAGGAGAATTATTGATATGAAACTGAATTCGATAGAAGAAGTGCTAAAAGATATTAAGTGCGGTCGAATGGTCATTGTGGTTGACGACCCCTCACGTGAGAACGAAGGTGATCTTATAGTTTCCGCGGAACATGCAACTCCTGAGAAAGTAAATTTCATGGTAAAACATGGCAGGGGGCTTATTTGTGTACCGATGGAGGAGGATATAGCTAAAAAGCTGGAACTCAGCCATATGTCACATGACCCGCAAGATCCATATAAGACAGCTTGGTCGGTATCTGTAGATGCTAAAAAGGATGTAACTACAGGCATATCCGCGCATGATCGATCTAAGACCATAAAAATGCTTGCCTCAGAAAAATCGTTGGCACGGGACTTTACAAAGCCCGGGCATGTTTTTCCGTTAAGAGCCAGGCGTGGCGGGGTGCTTGTTCGTGCCGGGCATACGGAGGCATGTGTGGATTTCATGAAGCTGGTAAACAAGCGTCCAGTTGGCGTTATTTGCGAGATAATGAATGAGGACGGATCTATGTCCCGATTACCACAGCTGATTAAGTTTGCTAAAAAACATAAACTTAAGATCTGCAGTATAGAAGATCTTATACGGTATCGGCGTACGAGGGAGAGGCTTATCGAAAAGGTAGCAGAGATATCATTACCGACATCTTTTGGAGAATTTCGTATGTGTGCATACAGTTCCATGATTGATAATTACCAGCATCTAGCGTTGATAAAAGGAGATGTGTCTAAGGGGGAAGTTCTAGTGAGAGTACATTCGCAATGTCTGACCGGTGATGTATTTCATTCGCTTAGATGTGATTGCGGTAGTCAGCTCGAAAAAGCTATGAAACTGATCTCTGAGGAAGGTAAAGGGGTAATATTGTATCTTTCACAGGAAGGGCGAGGTATAGGCCTTTTTAACAAATTGAAAGCCTACGAGCTCCAGGATGATGGTCTGGATACGGTGGAGGCGAATGAGAAACTCGGGTTCAAGGCGGACTTGCGCGATTATGGTATAGGTGCGCAGATCCTTGCCGATCTTGGTCTAAAAAAGATCACACTTTTGACCAACAATCCCAGGAAAGTTATTGGACTTGAAGGCTACGGATTGCATGTAGTCAAAAGACGTTCGTTGGAAATAAAACCGGGAGCACGAAACAAGAAATATCTAAAAACAAAGAAAGACCGTTTAGGGCACAAATTGAAACATGTATAAATTTCGATAATGTCCGGAAAAAAGGAGGAGAAATGGTAAATGTGAAAACTATTAAAGCGAACATGATATCGAAAGGTAGGAAATTCGGTATTGTTGTGTCCAGGTTCAATGAGTTTATATCCACTAAACTTCTGGATGGAGCGATAGATACGCTTATTCAGCATGGTGTGAAGGATACGGATATATCTGTTGTATGGGTGCCAGGTTCGTTCGAAATACCAATGACGGCTCAGAGAATTGCGGCCTCTAAAAAGTATGATGCTATAATATGTCTTGGAGCTATCATTCGAGGCGAAACTCCGCATTTCGATTTTATCGCGTCTGAGGCAGCCAAGGGTGTAGCCCAGGTAGCGATGAACAGTGATATTCCCTGTGTGTTCGGTGTTGTTACTACAGACAATCTTGAACAAGCTGTCGAGAGGGCCGGTACGAAGAGTGGAAATAAGGGTAGAGACGCGGCTGAAACCGCCATTGAAATGAGTAACCTATATGCGGAGATATAATGAGGAAACGCACGAAATCGCGCGAAATAGCACTTAAGATTCTGTATGCATGGGAGATAACTGATGATTCCCTTGATATATGTTGTGAGGAGTATCTGAAAAACAACAATAGCGAAGAAGCTGCTGTTGTTGAGTATGCGGAGCGTCTCGTTTCTGGAATCGGATCGAATATCAAGAAAATAGATGAGATGATACTCGGTCATGCTACAAACTGGAAATTGGATCGTATGGCTACGATTGACAGAAATATCATTCGAATAGCTTCTTTTGAACTTGTTTTCATGGAAGATATGCCTCCTAAGGTGGCTATTAATGAAGCGATAGAAATGGCGAAGAAATATGGTAGTCGTGATTCCGGGAATTTTGTTAACGGAATACTGGATAAGATAAAAGATGAATGCATCGATAAATAAAAAGTATGCCGA
>CAYZXR010000010.1:0-27303 GCA_964482475.1 uncultured Planctomycetia bacterium
GGGCAGGCGTGCACTGTCGAGAATAAACGGCGAAATGTGTGAGGAGTGTAATATGCGTTTGCGTCCGCAGGTGATCAATGAAGTCCGATTGCAGAAGAAGTTGGTTATCTGTGAGAATTGTTCAAGAATACTTTATACCGAAGATTTATCACCTGCAGCTAACTCTCAGTAATACTTAATGCAATGAAATACAAATACGAAACACTAATCGCTTACACGGATGGCGGTGCGAGGGGAAATCCCGGGCCGGCGGGGATAGGTGCTGTTCTGCTTGATGAGGAAGGCCAAGTAGTGGCCGAGGTGTCGAAGTATATCGGTCATGCGACGAATAATGTTGCTGAATATCTTGCGGTAGTCTACGCATTGCAGGAAGCGCTTTATCAGAAGGCGCGTTATGTGGTGATAAATACCGATAGTCAACTTATTGCGAGGCAAATAAAAGGTAAGTACAAGGTAAAGGATCAGACCCTCTTAAAATTCCGAGATCTGATCTTAAACCTCTTTCGGGGGTTTGATAAAGTGGAAATTTGTGAAATACCCCGAGAAGAAAACAATAAGGCCGATAGTCTTGTGAATAAGGCTATCGATCTCAAAGCTCTTTGTTAACCACATTTTTATATTTTGGTCGAAGTAGGTCGGGCGGTCGCTTTTCGCTTTTTGCGGGGAGAGGAAAGTCCGGACTCCACATAGCGACGTAGCGGCTAACTACCGTCCACCGTGAGGTGAGGATAAGAGCCACAGAGACGAGTCTCTCCTGTCGCGTTCGCGCGACGTGGAGAGGGTGAAACGCGGCAATCTCTACGCGGAGCAAAGCCAAATAGGGGAGGAATCGGAGAGATCCGATACGAGGCAGCTAGTCTCGTCATAACTTCCGGGTAGGCTGCAAGAACCTGTCAGCAATGATAGGTCCAGATGGATGGCCGCTGGGCGGGGTAATCCCCGCTTACAGGATCCGGCTTATAGATCTACTTCGTTCTTTTTATTGATCTGACAGCTGAGAGGAATAACTTTCGGCTGTTAGTCAAAAGGAGGAAGATGGAAACAGCGATAGAGATTAGAGATCTTTCCCACACATACGGAACCGGCAAAAAGAAGCTTGAAGCACTTAAGGGCGTAAACCTGAACGTGAGAAAAGGTGAAATATTCGGGTTTTTAGGTCCGAACGGTGCCGGTAAAACCACTACGATAAAATTATTGCTCGGCATACTTGTCCCCCAAACCGGCACACTTGCCATTCTTGGTAGTTCTCCAGTTATTCCTAAGGCTAGAATGAAAATAGGATATATGCCGGAAATTGCCGACTATTATCGCTACCTTACACCTAAAGAACTTCTGTACATGTATGGTGATATTTTTGGGATCGATAAAAAGGTTCTGATTGAACGAATAGATGAGCTGATGGAAATGGTTGGCATGTCCGAAGCTGCTGATAGACAAATGCGCACTTTTTCCAAAGGTATGAAACAGAAGGTCAGTTTCGCTCAGTCCCTTGTTAATGATCCGGATCTTCTGATACTTGATGAGCCAACTAGCGGGTTGGATCCTATCGCTCGTAAAAAAATGAGAGAAGTTATCATGTCATTGAGGGATAAGGGCAAAACTGTTTTCTTTTCATCTCATGAACTTTCGGAGGTTGAACTCATAAGTGACAGGGTCGTAATTTTGCATAAAGGTCGTGTTCTTGAAGAAGGTCCTCTTTCAGGATTTCTTAGTAATAAGGGGGAAGAACAGACTCTTGAAAGTTATTTTCTTCAGATAATAGAGGAGGAAAAATGAGAGTCATAGTTGCTTTGGTGCGAGAGATGTTTCTGGAATTGTTGAGGAAAAAAGATTCATATGTTCTTTTGATCCTTATGCTTGTTTTACTCGGATTTCTCTCGGCACAGACTTTTTTTGATATAGAAGGCATCTCCCGGTATATGAGAGATTTCGGGTATACGTTGGTTATGCTGCTATCGTTTGTAGTTGCCGTTACGTTTTCCGCCAGACAGATACCCGCTGAGATAGAGTCCGGTACGGTATATCCGCTTTTAGCGAAGCCTGTCAGTCGATTTATGCTCGTGTTTGGTAAGTTCTGTGGCGCCGTTGTAATTTCTTCCATAACGTTTACCTTGTATTTCGGTGTTCTTGTATTGTTTTGTTTTACCGCGGCGGGCAAAGCGGAGTTAATCCTATTAGCACAGAGTTTTCTTTTTGGAATAATGTTTCTTTCAATGGTCTCGGCTGTGACAGTGTTTTTCTCTGTGTTCATGACAACCTCGGCTAATGTTGCTATTACATTTTTAATGTATTTTTTTATGATAAGTTTTTCCGATATATTGCGAGACGCGATATTGACCGGGAAAGGTTTTGTTGCGTCCGTTTTTGGGGCAATGTATTATTTACTTCCGCATTTTGACTTTTTTGATCTTCGAGTACGACTTACTCACGCGTGGGATCCTGTCCCTCTCTGGGTGGTCGCCGCGGTAACAGCCTACACCGTTGTATATTGTGCCGGGTTGTTGTTTTTTGCCGGCAGGCTTTTCGGGAGGAAAAAGCTTTGAAGAGGATTGGTGTTTTGGTGTTCATAATATGGTTTGAACTGCTGATTGTGTTTGCTCCCGCAATTGATACATACGATCATGCTTTTCTTGTGGGTCGAGGGATGGCCGATGTCCCGTTTTATTTAAGACTTCTTGGTGAGGGCAAATCCATCCTTTCGGCAATCTCAGTTTTACAAGCGGATCGTTATTTTCACCGGGGTATTGGACATACTGACGAGCATCATCAAGAGTATCTGGATGAGGATCACGACGATCTGTCGGTGGATGACGTAGGTCAACCTTCCAGGTCAAAAAAGATGAACGTTTTTTTGCGCATTCCTTATGAAATTGGCGCTACAGAGCATATGCATCTTGAACAGGATCAGGTGAAGGAAATAATTCCGTGGTTATATTATGCGGTGAAAATGGATCCTCACAATGTACAGGCATATGTACTTACTGCTTACTGGGTCATCGACAGGCTGGGAAAAACACAAGAGGGGATAAACTTTTTGCGTGAAGGATTAAAGAATAATCCGGATTCCTGGGAGATCAATGCTGAACTTGGACGTGTTTATTTTCAGGACACAAAAGATTATACCGCAGCGGTAAGAGTTTTATCCCGGGCGCGCAGGTTGCTTGCCGGAGAGGAACATGATAAATTTCAGGAAAGGGAAGTGCTTTCTTTTCTTGCGTACAGTTACAAGGCTCTTGGTCAGGATGAGAAGGCCCGCTCAGTTTTTCTAAATATAAGTAAGCTTTTCCCAAATGACAGTACTATGAAAGAAAAGAGCAAAAAAACACTCTAATTCAAAAATCATTCTTAAAATATCCTCGAAACTACATATTTCTTGACAAGAAAAAGGGTTAGTGCTAACATGTGAACATCTGTTCAACTGTTGACCTATAGAGGTGTTTATGACAAAAACAAGAAATAAATTAATCGATTCGATTCGTGGTGAAATGAGTTCGGACGAGGTTATTGGTAAGCTTTCTAGAACTTTCAGTGTCCTGGGAGACTCTACGCGTACGCGCATAATTTTTGCGCTATCTAATCATGAATTGTGTGTAGCTGAACTCGCGGTTTTGCTGGGTATGAGTCACTCCGCAATATCTCATCAGATGAGAGCGCTAAAAGATCTGGATCTTGTCGGATGCAGAAAAGATGGCCGTAAATCGTATTATTCATTGAATGACAAGCATATCGAAAATTTGTTTAAGGAAGGCCTTAAGCATGTTCTGGAAAAACTATAATAATAGAGAAAGGATCGCCTACGATGCGTTTAACTGATCTCGATGCGAATAAAACAGCTGTTATAAAGGAAATTGAAGGCGGGTCAAAAGTGAAGATGAGATTGGAAACCATGGGGATACGACCCGGTGTAAAAATAACCAAAATAAGTTCTCATTTTTGGAGGGGTCCGGTTACAATTAAAGTTGGGAGAGCCAAGGTGGCGATTGGTCATGGTATGGCCCGGGAGGTTATATTAGTAAAATGAAAGACGCTAGATTCGGAGATGATAAAAAAGTATTGTTGATGGGAAATCCGAATGTGGGAAAGAGTGTGATCTTTTCACGCTTGACGGGTGCGCGTGTTGCTGTTTCCAATTATCCTGGCACTACTGTTGGATTTACCCATGGTGAGATGAAATTTGGGGCTAAGGAAGTTGCGTTGCTCATTGATGTTCCTGGTGTGTATAATCTTCACGCTCTTTCACGTGCCGAAGAAGTCGCGGTGGAGATGTTGGAAGAAAACGATAGCGTGGTTATCAATGTTGTTGACGCGACCAATTTGGAGCGTAATCTTTTCCTTACACTTGAACTTAAGGAAAGAGGCATCCCGGTTGTAGTAGCGCTAAACATGTGGGACGAGACTCGTCATAAAGGGATAGAAATAGATATTGCTAAACTTGAGAAAGAACTTGGGCTACCGGTTGTTTCGACATGCGGTTTGACAGGGGAAGGCATAAAAGACCTGGTGGAGCGGCTTACAACGGCCGAAGCGAAACATTTTCCTAAGTTACATAAAGACCAGAAGTGGGAAGAAATTGGTAGAATACTCGATGTTTCTCAAAAATTACATCACCATCATCATACGCTACTTGAACGCCTGGAGGACATAAGCACGCGGCCCCTTACGGGTTTACCTATCGCCGCTTTTGTTCTATATGTTTCTTTTCGTGCTGTAGTGTTCATGGGCGAGGGGATGATAAACTATGTGATGGATCCATTGTTTGATAAGTTATGGTGGCCTTTTGTAACGAAGATCAGCGAGCATCTTGGTAAGAGCGGTGTCATCCACGATATTTTAATAGGAAAACTAATGGCTGGTGATGTGGATTTTGGATTATCCTTTGGCTTGTTAACTGCCGGTCTTTATGTTCCCCTTGCGGCAGTTCTTCCATACATAATAAGTTTTTATCTTGTCCTGGGGATACTTGAGGATTTTGGATATTTACCTAGGCTTGCGACTCAGGTGGATAATTTGATGCACCAACTTGGATTGCATGGTTACGCGATAGTACCGTTTATTATGGGGCTTGGGTGCAATGTGCCGGGAGCTATGGCTCTCAGGCTCATGGAAGGACGACGAGAAAAGTTTATTGCCGCTACATTGATGGCTATAGCGGTGCCTTGTATGGCGCAGATAGCAATGATCGTGGGGTTGGTCGGGTCAAGAGGCGGGGAGTATGTAGCATTGATTTTTGGTGTTCTTTTCGCTGTTCTTGTAATAAAGGGATTAATTTTGAATCGCGTGATGAAAGGTCGGAGTCCGGAGATATTGTGGGAAATCCCGCCGTATAGAATGCCTAGGCCCGTAGCGGTTATTAAGAAGCTGTGGATGCGTGTATCAGGCTTCCTTATGGAGGCGATTCCGTTTGTGCTTTTGGGTGTTTTTATCGTTAATATCCTCTACATTTCAGGGGTTTTTGATTGGTTAGCTAATATCTTCGCACCTATACTGAACGGTTTGTGGTCGCTTCCTAAAGAAACGATTTCAGCAATGATTATCGGATTTCTTCGAAAAGATGTCGCTGTGGGGATGTTGCGTCCGATGGGATTGACAACCAAACAACTTGTTATAGCGTGTACAGTTCTTGCGCTATATTTCCCTTGTTTAGCGACGTTTATAGTTATGATGCGGGAGCTTGGTATTAAAGATATGATGAAATCCGTGGGCCTTATGCTGTTAACGGCTGTTGTGGTGGGTGGACTGATGAATTTGATCATGTAGACCTAAAAGTGTGCAATGCGCTTCTGATAGTGTTATTATAGGTGAAGGAGAAGATGATGTTTAAATTGCCCGTTGCTATTGATCAGATTCCGCGTGATTATATTGATGATTATGTGGCGCAGCAAATAGAGATTACGAAAAGTCGTGTATGGCTTTTCTGTCGGCTGTCTGTGATATTATATGTTTTAACAACCCTCATAAGCCTAATTATTTTTCCCGAATCATGTAGTCCGATAGAAATACCCGTTATAGGATCCTTGATATTAGGGGCATTTTTCATTCGCTATCTAAATAATCGAACATGTACGTTGCGTGGTGCCAAATTCAACGGTTACTTATTCACACTGCTGGCGTTATTGATCCTAGCCAGAGTATGCGTTGCTTATGGCGATCAGGTAGAGTTCAGTGGAGTGATATATCTTTTCGTTCTTTTCGTGGTTTCTTTCACCATACCCTGGAAGCCTGTTGAAGTGATTCCTCTCGCTGTCATGCATATTGGAGTATACAGTATGATATTTTGGTATTCCCAACGGTACATGCCGGCGTTTGTTAAGTCTGCGTTTGACCTAGAGGTATTCTATTCAGGACTCATATTGTTGTTCATGGCCTTTATTTTTTGTCTGATAATGCGAAAAAAAGAGAATGAAAGGGATATAGAAAATTTTGTTCTTTTGAAGGAAAACGAACGAAAAAATGAGCAGATGAAAAGGGAGCTTGAGCTTGCAAGCCGTATACATAAGACACTGGTGCCAAAGTCGTTGAGCAATGATCTGGTTGATGTGGCTGTGATGTATCTACCTGTAGAGTATATAGGCGGCGACTATGCAAAATTCCATTTCATCGATGAGAAGAGTTTAATATGTTTTATATGCGACGTTACGGGGCACGGTGTTTCCGCGGCACTTTTGGTGAACAGGCTTCATACGGAATTTGAAAGAATAGCGAAGAAAGGCAGTGAGCCTGGCGGTCTTCTGAAGAAGATGAACGACTTTATTATTCGTGATTTTGAGGGCACCAATATGTATCTAACTGCTTTTTGTTGTTTAATAGATTTCGAAAATATGAAAATAAAATATTCCAGCTACGGACATCCCGCGCAATATCTCTATCGCTTGTCTGGTGGAAGCATTCAGGGGATGCCTTCCTTGTCAGGTATGATGGGGGTTCCATTTGGGGATAATGCTGTCTATCAGCAATCGGTCGATGTTGCGAAAGGTGATAGAATATTACTCTTTACAGATGGCATTATAGAGACGAGGAAAAAGGATGGGACTGAGTATGGCAGAGAAAGGCTTGAGGCTTTTATAGAGAAAGATCATGCTCTTCAGGTAGATGTGTTTAACCGCGCGCTGATACAGGACTTAACTGGTTTTAAGGATGAGGATTTCGCGGATGATATATTTATCCTTAACATTCAAGTTAAGTAGGGGCGGGGTACCCCCGCTTTTGTGTTATTCATGAAAACACGTTCTTGCCTATTTTTTGGATACGCTATATAATACTCGTCTCAGACATGTGAAGGGAACGAGGTGTTTAGGGTAGCGCTGCTCTGTTAAAATAAAGGTATATATATGATAATAACTAAACAGAAAACGATTGAAGAGATTCTGAAGGTGATCAAGGATGCAAAGAAAGTTTTCCTTGTCGGATGCTCTCTTTGTGCCACGACATGTAAGACAGGCGGTGAAAAAGATTTAAAGAAAATGGAGGACCTTCTAATAGAGGAAGGTAAGAAGGTTACGGGATCCGTTGTTCTTGATCCTGCCTGCAGTATGCTGGAAGTGAAGCGTTTTTGCCGGAAATATAAAGATGTTGTAGATGGCTCCGACGCGATTTTGTCTTTTGCGTGCGGTGGTGGTACGCAGGCTGTTTCTGAAGCGTTGGATAAAATAGCTGTGTATCCGGGTAACGATACGTTGTTTCAGGGTGAAATAGCTAAACTCACACTTCAGGGGGGCAGGTTTGAGCAAAAATGCTCTCTTTGTGGTGAGTGTATGCTTTGGGAGACAGGCGGTATTTGCCCTATTACACGTTGTCCGAAATCACTTGTCAATGGTCCTTGTGGCGGAGCAAAGGACGGTAAGTGCGAAATAGATAAAAACATGGATTGTGTGTGGCTTTTGATATACACACGATTGAAAGAACGCGGTGCCATTGATAATATGAGAAAGATACATGATCCAAAAGATCATAGTATAAACAATAGTCCTCAGAGTCTGGACATTTGAAAGGTCAACTTTATGGATAGCGGTTCGTGGCATGTCTCTATAAACGAGAATATAAAAACAATTCTAGGGGGGCTCCCCGACAATGTGGAATTGGTTGCGGCCGCGAAAACTCGCTCGCCGAATGAAGTAGAAGAAGCGATAAATTGTGGTGTACGAATAATAGGCGAGAACTATGTGAAGGAAGCAGAAGAGGCTTTCGCCTTTATAGGTGATAAGGTAAAGTGGCATTTTATTGGACACCTGCAGAAAAACAAGGTAAAGAAAGCCGTTCAACTGTTTGATATGATAGAGACTGTTGACTCAGCAGGTCTTGCGGAAGATATCAGTAAAAGATGTGGCCAGCTTGGCAAAGAGATGGCAGTTCTGGTCGAGGTGAATAGCGGAAAAGAAGAGCAGAAGTTTGGAGTTTTCCCCGAGGACGTACCGGAACTTATCAGGGGGATATCGTGCTTTTCCGGAATAAAGGTGATGGGGCTTATGACTATGGGGCCCTTTTCGGAGGATCCGGAGATATCGAGACCGTATTTTAAAGTTACTCGTCAAGTATTTGAAGAGGTATCAGCCTTAAATATTTCTGGTGTGGAAATGAAATATCTCTCTATGGGGATGACAAGTTCATACAAAGTGGCAATTGAAGAAGGCGCGAATTTAGTACGTATAGGAACTAAAATATTTGGAGAGAGAGATTATGGGGAAAGGTGAAAAAGAGATGCCTGAAGGAGTTTACGATATAGCTATTATTGGCGCGGGCCCCGCGGGTCTTACCGCTGGGATATACGCTGCGCGTGCGGACATGAAAACTGTTATGATTGAAAGCCTGTCTATTATGGGGCAACTTACGATGACAGATGAAATAGAAAATTATCCTGGTGTGGAGAAGACGGGCGGGTTTGATCTCATAAGCGTAATGAAAAACCAAGCGGTATCCTTTGGTCTCACATGTCTTAGCGGCACGGTGGATAATATTGATAGCAGGCAGGACGGGGATCTCACTGTATGGGAGATAAAATATGGCGCAGAAAAAATTGAAGCGCTTTCTGTCATAATTGCTTCCGGTGCCCGGCCGAGGAAATTGGGAGTACCAGGAGAGGAAAAGTATTCCGGTATGGGAGTTTCATATTGCGCGACATGTGATGGAGCATTTTTTAGGGATAAGGATATAATGGTAGTAGGTGGAGGAAATACCGCAATTGAAGAAGCATTATTTCTTACCAGATTTGCTAAAAAAGTTACAGTAATACACAGGCGCGATAGATTACGTGCTACAAAGGTTGTTCAGGAGCGTGCTTTTGCCAGCGATAAGATGGAGTTTATTTGGGATTCTGTTGTCGAAGAGATATCGGGTGAGGGCAAAGTGGAAAAAATATGTGTAAAGAATACAAAAACCGGTAAAAAAGAAGAATGTCTTGCGGATGGTATTTTTATATTCACAGGATGGGATCCGAACACCGGATTTCTTGGGGATAAGGTAGAACTCGATGAGAAAGGGAAGCTAGTCACAGATGAGACGATGAAAACTGTCAGGAAAGGGGTTTTTGCCTGTGGAGATTGTCGCAGGAGGCCGTTAAATCAGGTTGTAACTGCCTGTGCGGATGGGGCGATAGCTGCCCAATCAGCTCAGTTGTATATTGAGAGGCTAAAAGGTACGGCATACGAATAAGCCGTTTTCAGGATGTCAAAAAGGAGCGCAGATGAGAACAGAATCGATGGATTTTCTAAAAGAACTTATAAATAGTCATTCACCTTCCGGTTCCGAGGGTGAAGCCGTGAAAGTCTGGAAGAAACGGACGAAGGCTCTGGCAGATAGTGTTCGGGTAGACGTGCATGGTAATTCAATCGGAGTCCTTAACGTCACCGGAAGGCCGTGTGTGATGCTTGCGGGGCATATAGACGAAATCGGATATATGGTCAAATACGTAGATAAAGACGGGTATATATATTTTTCTGCCATTGGCGGAGTCGATCTCCATCTTGTTCCCGGGCAAAGAGTATGGATTAAAGGTACAAAAGGAGACGTATTCGGCGTTGTGGGCAGAAAACCCATACATTGTCAGACAGCGGAAGAAAGAAAAAGAGTAGCGAAGATAGAAGATATGTGGATAGATATCGGTGCAAAAAGTGATAAAGAAGTTTTTTCTTCTATTTCAATCGGTGACTCGGCTGTTCCGGCCGTGGGTTTTGATGAACTAAAAGGCACAAGAATTGCGGGGAGGGGCCTTGATGATCGCGCAGGTGCGTTTGTGGTAAGTGAGTGTCTGCGGATTCTCAAAGGTAAAAAAATGAAGGCATCAGTTCACGGTGTCGCGACGGTGCAAGAGGAAATTGGTCTTCGTGGAGCGCAGACTAGTGCTTATGGTATATCACCGGATGTTGGTATAGCAATAGACGTAACATTTGCGACTGATATGCCGGGCATGAATAAAAAGCATATTGGCGAAATAACGTTGGGCAAAGGACCTGTTATAGCGCGTGGTCCGAATATTAATCCGAAAGTTTTCGAGCTTCTGATAAGTACAGCTAAAAAAGAAAAAATACCTTATCAGGTCGAGGCAATATCAAGGGGTACAGGGACGGATGCCAATATAATGCAGTTAACAAAAAGCGGGGTGGCGACTGCTCTTGTGAGTATCCCAAATAGGAATATGCATTCTCCTGTAGAGGTCGTAGATTTAAAAGATATGGAAAACGCTGCTAACCTTTTAGCGGCGTTCATATTAAAACTTGATGAGAAAACAAATTTTATCCCTTATTGATCTGTGTGAGAAACAATTGGGATATGTAGAAAAAGGAGGAAAATATGCGTTCGGACCAGATGAAAAAAGGACTTGAGAGGGCACCTCATCGTTCTCTTTTAAAAGCTCTCGCCTATACGGATGAAGAGATAAACAGACCCATAATAGGTATTGCTAATTCTTTTAATGAGGTTATTCCGGGGCATAACCATCTTAAGACTATAGTTGAGGCGGTAAAAGCCGGAGTACGCATAGCAGGGGGCACGCCCATGGAGTTTAACACCATTGGTGTGTGTGATGGTATTGCTATGGGGCATAAAGGTATGAAATATTCTCTGATATCGCGTGAGCTTATTGCCGATTCTGTTGAAGTAATGGGAACGGCATATCCATTTGATGGGTTGATAACTGTCTGCAATTGTGACAAGATCGTGCCCGGTATGATGATGGCGATGCTCAGACTTAATATTCCTTCCTTGATTGTGAGCGGCGGTCCAATGATGGCGGGATGTCTTAATAATAAAGCGATAGATTTGATAACTGTTTTTGAAGGTGTAGGGGCCAGAAATTCCGGGAGTATTACAGACGAGGAATTGAAAGAACTTGAAGACAATGCATGTCCGGGTTCAGGGTCATGCTCGGGTATGTTTACGGCTAATTCTATGAATTGTCTTTCTGAGGCTCTTGGTTTAAGCCTTCCCGGCAATGGCACTATTCCCGCGGTTTCAGCGAAAAGGGTGCGTCTTGCGAAGATGGCAGGTATGAAGGTGATGGAGTTGGTTGCAAAAGATATCAAGCCACGCGATATTGCTACCGAGAAGGCTTTTAAAAACGCTATGACGGTTGAGATGGCTTTGGGTAGTTCCACAAATACTGTTTTGCATTTGCCTGCTATAGCTGATGAGGCGGGGATAAAACTAGATTTGGATCTTTTCAACGAGATAAGCGCGAAGACACCGAATCTCTGCAGGATATCACCCGCGGGTGATAAGCATATGGAGGACTTGGATAGAGCTGGGGGTATACCGGCGGTCATGGCGGAACTAAGCAAAAAGAAGCTTATCGATTTGAATCTTAGAACCGTTACGGGAGGAACCGTAAAAGAGAATATACATTCAGCGATTAACAAGGATCCTGAGGTTATCAGACCGATTGATAACCCATATTCTCCAGATGGTGGATTAAGTATTCTTTTTGGTACACTTGCACCGGATGGCGCTGTTGTGAAAAAAGCAGCCGTTTCAGATGAGATGCTGGTGTACGATGGCCGTGCGCGCGTATTCGATTCGGAGGAAGACGGTATGAAAGCTATCCTGGATGGAAAGATAAAGAAGGGCGATGTGGTTGTAATCCGGTATGAAGGACCTAAAGGTGGTCCGGGTATGCGCGAGATGCTTGGACCCACGTCCGCTATAGCGGGAGTAGGGTTAGATAAGGATGTTGCCCTTATTACCGATGGTAGGTTCTCAGGAGGCACACGCGGTGCCGCTATTGGGCATGTTTCTCCGGAGGCGCAGGAAGGCGGTCCTATCGCTATTGTGCGTGAAGGTGATACGATTCGCATTGATATTCCTAATAAGAAACTTGATCTTGTTGTGGATCAGACAGAAATAGACAGGCGGCTCTCTGAGTGGAAGCATCCTGATTACAAAATAAAAGAAGGCTATCTTTATCGGTATGCCAAACAGGTGACATCGGCTTCAACAGGTGCCGTGTTTAAGAAAGACTGATCATGCTTTGTAGGTCATTATGAATGATTATAAGTATTGTCCAATATGTGGTTCGCCGCTTGAGAAAAAGCCGGCAGAAGGCCGGGAACGTCTGATTTGCGGCGAGTGTGGCAAAATATGCTACTGCAATCCACTTCCGGCTACAGCATGTCTTGTTGTCAACAGTAAAGGCAGTTTGCTTTTGGTAAAAAGGGCGATTGCGCCGCGTAAAGGAGAATGGTGTCTTCCGGGGGGGTTCATAGAAATGGATGAAACTCTTCCCGAGGCGGCGCTTAGAGAGCTGTTGGAGGAAACCGGTCTGTGTGGTTGTGCCGAGCAGTTTATAGGTGCTTATATTCAGAAAAGTGATATGTACGGCTCGGTCCTTGTTGTCGGGGTAGGGGTTGCTGTGGGAGACGCGGAGCCTGTCCCGGGTGATGACGCGTCTGAGGCAAAATTCTTTCCTCGTGCTGATCTGCCCAAAATCCCATTCGAAAGCCACACGAATCTTATCAAAAAGTATTTCGAAACAGCATAAACTCATAATCAAGGGCGGGTTTAGAACCCGCCCCTACGTAAACTTTATTCAAACGACACACGTACGGGCAGGTTTCAAATCTGCCCTGAATCATTTACCACCCGCAGCTTTAATATTTCTTGCAATTGTAAACTAATAAATGTAATATTGTTTACAATATGAATAGAAAAGAAATAGACAAATTATCAAAGGCGCCCCTGGAAGAACTCATTATTGAGGCAGGCCGTGTCCGTCGCGAAAAAGCGGGCAGTGACATAGAGCTATGTGGGATAGTAAACGCTAAATCCGGGTCATGTCCGGAGGATTGTAAATTTTGCGCTCAATCGGCGCATCATTGTGCCGGCATTTCGGAATATCCTTTGAAAAGTATAAAAGAAATAACCCAGGCCGCTCGCGAGGCCAAAGACAACGGTGCTGGACGTTTTGGCATTGTTACTAGCGGGAACAGATTGACCGGGGCTGAGCTGGATATTATCTGTGGCGCTATCAAGGAAATCAATAATGATGTAGGAATTGCCGTTTGCGCTTCTCTTGGGGCTTTGGATGAAAATAATTTTCGAGCTTTAAAAGATGCCGGTCTCGCGCGATATCATCACAACATTGAGACATCTGAACGATTTTATCCGGAAATAGTTTCCACACATGAATATATCGAGCGAATAAACACGATAAAAACAGCGAAAGCGGTGGGTCTCCAAGTTTGTTCCGGCGGAATAATCGGTCTTGGTGAGAATTGGAGTGATCGTATTGACATGGCGTTTCTCTTGAAAGAACTTGATGTGGATGCGGTTCCCATAAATGTTCTTGTCCCAGTTGAAGGAACCCCCATGGGGCGGGCTAAAAAGATATCTCCGTTCGATGTAATCAGGACGATAGCTATTTTTCGGATCGTTATGGAGGGGAAAGGCGTGAAAGTCATTGCCGGGCGTGAAACAGTTTTGCAGGATTTTGGAGCGTTGATGTATATGTCTGGGGCGAATGGCATGATGGTGGGTGGATATCTTACAATTGCCGGACGTACGGTAGCTGAGGATCTTGAATTGGTGGAAAAGGTGAGACGTTTATGGAAGGAAGAATAAAACAGTTTCTAGAAGAACGTAAGAAAACAGGGCTTCTTCGGGGACTTACAGAAGTGGAACTAGCCTCGGGTGGACGCATTTTTGTCAGCGGCAGGAAATATGTTAATTTTTCTTCCAATGATTATCTCGGACTTTCATGCCATCCAGATATTATCAAATCCGCTCGGGAAACAGCTGTTCCGGTTTTTGGTTCTTCGGCATCGCGACTTATGACAGGAAGCACAGTCTTACATCATCAATTAGAAAAGAATATTGCTAGCTTAAAGAACAAACCAGCCGCTCTTATTTTTAATTCAGGATACCAGGCGAATGTGGGTGTAATAAGCGCGTTATGTGGTAAGGGTGATGTTGTTTTTTCAGATCGCCTTAATCATGCCAGCATTGTGGATGGTATGAAACTTTCCCGAGCCCGCATTTTTCGATTCCGACATAACGATATAGAACACCTTGAGAGGATGCTTGCCAAAGAAAGGTCAAAGTATAGCGGTGCGTTGATAATAACGGAAACAGTTTTCAGTATGGACGGAGATTTGGCGCCTATTGCGGATATTATTCGTTTGAAAAAGAAGTTCAATTGTATGTTGCTGGCGGATGAAGCACATGCTACAGGTGTTTTTGGAAAGCATGGTGGGGGAATGTTGCAGGATGAGGATGCTGCGGGAGACACAGATATTGTTATGGGTACGTTCGGCAAAGCCCTTGGTAGCTTTGGAGCGTATGTGGCGGTGTCGACCGCGATCCGAGATTATCTTGTAAATACTTGTCGTAGTTTTATCTATTCCACAGCTTTGCCGACAGCTGTAATAAACGCGAACATAGCCGCACTGAACATTATTAAAGGCGATCCGGATATGGGGAAACGTTTGCTTGCGAATGCGGAATATTTCAGGAAGAGCTTGAAAGACAAAGGGTTTAAGGTAGGAGGTCAGTCGCAAATTGTTCCTGTTGTCATAGGAGGAGCCGAAGAAACTGTTCGACTGAGCGCGTATCTCAAAGATCTGGGATATTGGGTTACACCGGTAAGGCCACCGACAGTCCCGGAAGGAACTGCGCGTCTTAGGCTTTCGGTTACATTGGATCATGACCGAGAAATTTTGGACAAATTCGTAAAGGATATTTCGAGATATGTACGAGTTTAACCGCAGAAGAAGGGCATAGCGCATCGTGGAAACCTGCAGAAAGGCACGAGGCTAGATAGTTGTTAGTTATTAGTTTTTGGTTTCTAGAGCGTCTATCAACAACTAACAACTGACAACTAACATCTAACAACTAAACATGGGAACTTCATTTAAATACATAGACAGGGGAAAAATGGCCTTGGCGGTATTACTGCCCGGGTGGGCTACCGATTACCATATTTTTGATACATTAGATCTAGAATACAATTATCTAGTGCCTGAAGTCATAGATCCTGACGATTTTTTCGAATGCCTTGCGCGGAATCTGAAGTGGGGCTATGCTACAATGATCGGGTGGTCTCTCGGGGGAATACTTGGAGCTCATTTTATGGCAAGGTATCCCGATCTAATTAAAAAAGCAATTTTTATTGGTGTGAGGAACGGGTACTCTCGCGATGCGATTCTATTGATGAAAGAATATATGAAGAAAGATATCAAGGCGTATTTAGATGGGTTTTACCACAAATGTTTTAGGGGAAATAGAGTCGAGGACATTGACTGGTTTAACTCCGATTTAAAGAAACGGTATTTGGAGAATCCGGATGTGGACATGTTAGCCAGGCAGTTGGATTTCCTGAAAGACAATGCCTTGCCCACAGAAGTACTCGCACAATATGTAGATAGGATTAAATTTATACATGGGGTAAGTGATGCCCTGATAAAGATAGAGGAAGCCGCGTTAGTGTCGGGAGACATTCCCGGTGTTGTTTTCGATAGGCTTCCCGGTGTTGGACACCCGGCTTTTCTGCACCCGGATTTTGGTTGCATGGTATAGGCGATGACGAATAAGAACACTATAATAAAGAATTTCTCAAAGAATGCTCGTCACTACGACGAACATTCTAAAATACAGGTTGAGTGTGCCGGAGAACTGTTCGGGATATTGCCTGATAAATCATTTTCGAACATACTTGAGGTCGGTTGCGGAACTGGTATATTCACGAAGCTTCTGAGCAGGAAATACCCCGAGGCCGCGATTACCGCAATGGATATAGCCGGCAATATGCTTAAATTTGCCGAAGAAAAAGTGAATAAAAGAAACGTGATATTTATAGAGGCCGATGGCGAGAAGATGTTATTTGATAAACAATTTGATCTCATCACTTCTAACGCGAGTTTTCAATGGTTTGATGACATGAATACCGCGGTATCAAGGATGTCGAATATGCTTTCTCCCGGAGGCAGTATGTACTTTTCTATATATGGTCCGGCGACTTTTTGTGAACTTCAATCGGTATTAACGGAATATTTTGGAGAAAGCCATTGGCTAAGTTCATCTAAATTCATGCCTCAAGAAAGACTACAGCGTATTGTTGAAGATCATTTTGATGTTTTGGAATTTCAGGAGAAACTTTACAAAGCAGAATTTTCATCTCTTTTAGATCTTTTAAGGGATATTAAATTTAGCGGCACAAGCGGTGAGGGTTTGGCCGGCAAGGCATATCTTGGGAAAGAGTCATTGAAAGATCTGGAAAGAATATACATAGAAAAATTTGACGGTATTATCGCGACCCATCAGGTATTTTTTTGCGGGTCAAAAAAAGAGGCTCGATAGTATGAATAAGAAATCTATTTTTATAACAGGGACTGATACAGGTGTCGGCAAAACGATAGTCGCGGGACTTCTAGCCAGATTTCTTTTAGAAAAAGGGCTGGACACTGTTACACAAAAATGGATCCAGACCGGGTGCGATCGTTTTTCGGAAGATATAGACACACATCTCAAATTGATGATGAAGACACGAAGTGAATACGAGCGGCATATTAGTGACATGGAACCTTGTATTCTAAAATTTCCCGCCTCGCCGCATTTGTCCGCAAATCTGGAAGGGAAAAAGATAGATAAAGATGATATTATTTGTTCTTGGCAGAGGCTCGAAGCGGCATTTGAAGCGGTTGTTGTTGAAGGAGCGGGAGGAATAATGGTTCCGGTGGATGATGAAACAATGATTGTAGATATGTGCGAAGATTCAGGTATGTCTGTAGTTATTGTTGCTCCAAATCGTCTAGGTTCTATAAATCAGACGGTGCTTACTGTAGAAGCCCTACAAAAAAGAAACATTGATATTGTAGGGGTGGTTTTTAATCGATTGAGTAGAGAGGTAGATGAACAGATAGCCGCTGATAATCCTCATATCATAAATAGAATCACAGGTGTGGATATTCTCGGTGAGCTACCCAACGAAAACAATCCGGAAAGATTGTACAATATGTTCCTTCCGATGGGTAAAAAAATATTCAAGAAATGGAGATAGCATGGATAAAAATGTATTAATAGATAAAGACCTCATGTTAAATTGGCATCCGTATACGCAAATGAAAGATTGTGTAAATATGCCTCCGATACCATTGGCGCGGGCGAAAGGTGTAAAATTGTATGATTATGATGGTAATTCGTATTACGATACAATTTCCAGTTGGTGGTGCAATATTCATGGTCACGGACACCCTGAAATCATTCGCGCTATTAAAAAACAGCTGGATTTATTAGAGCACACCTTATTTGCGGGGTTCACTCACGCACCTGCCGTGGAGTTATCAGAACGGCTTATCAATATAGCTCCGGCCGGACTTAAAAAAGTTTTTTATTCTGACAACGGATCTACAGCTGTGGAAGTGGCCATGAAAATGTCTTTCCAGTATTGGAAGAATATCGGTCGGAAAGGCAAAGAAAAGTTTCTTTCACTCGATCGCGGCTATCATGGAGATACCATCGGTGCCATGAGTGTGAGTGGCATAGGACCTTTCAATGAGGTTTTTGAGAAGCTTTTCCTGAGTGCGTACAAAGTTTTGACTCCGTATTGTTATCGGTGTCCGATATCTGAGGATAGATCCAGTTGTTCTATAGGTTGTTTGAAAGTTGTAGAATCCATGTTGAAAGAGCATTCTGATGAGATTTCCGCGATGATCATTGAGCCTCTCTTGCTGGGCGCCGGCGGTATGATTATATATCCATCAGAATACCTTAAGGGGATATCGGAACTCTGCCGTCAATACGACGTTCATTTGATCGTTGATGAAGTTGCGACAGGATTCGGACGAACCGGAAAGATGTTCGCTTGTGAACACGCGTCAGTGGATCCGGATTTTATGTGTCTATCGAAAGGAATCACTTCAGGGTATTTACCAATGGGGGTAACACTAACGACTGAGAAAATATATGATGCTTTTTACGCGGACTATAGTGAAAACAAGACTTTTTATCACGGACACACATATACGGCAAACCCGGTGGCCTGTGCCGCCGCTGTTGCTAGCATAGACCTGTTCGAGAAAGAAAGCACATTGCGGAATGTTGCTCTGATAAACGAGAAACTTCAGGTCTTTCTTAATGAAATGGCTACGCTTGATGTGGTGGGGGATGTTCGTTCAATAGGCGCTGTTGGGGTGCTGGAACTGGTGAAAGATCGAACAACAAAAGAACCGTTTGGAATAGAAGAACGAGCTGGTATCGAGATCTACAAAAAAGGTCTTCAAGAAGGCTTGCTTCTTCGTCCATTAGGGAACATTATTTACTTCTTTCTTCCATTATCGACAACTTCTGCCGAGCTTGATGACATTTTTGTTCGGTCTCGTCGCGTACTTACGGAGTAGGTATATCAGATGCCACCAGGTATAATTATATGTAAAGATCGTCATCCCGGACGACTTCTGCGAAGCCCAAGGGGCGAAGCAGAGGAGATCCGGGATCCAATGAAAATATTATTAATTGATCCCGGGTATCCCTTCACTTTGTTCGGAATCCCGGGATGACGTTTCTGTTTTTTGACCTTTGCCCGCGTAATTTTTATTTCTATTCACCATTCGCGAATCACAATTCACCATATATTTGCTTTTCCAAATAGCTATAGGTATTATATATACATATTAATAGTATTATTTAGAGGGAGGTATCATGAAAAACACCCAGTATGATTATTTGGTTCTGGGAAGTGGTCCGGCGGGACATGTCTCGGCCATATGTGCTGCCCAATGCGGCCTTAAAACAGCGATAATTGAAAGAGACAAGAATATGTTTGGTGGTATTTGTCTAAACGAAGGGTGTATCCCGGCGAAGTCGCTGTATCATAGTGCGAAATTAATTGAAGACATTCGAGGAAATAATGATTTATTTATGCCGGGTGGTGTGTCTTCTGAAAAAATTAATATGGAATCAGTTGTTTTACGAAGCAGACAAGCTGCCGCGAAACTTCGCGAGGGGCTTTCTTTTTTATGCAAGAAGAACAAGATCGATGTTATATTTGGTGCCGGTAATTTTGTTGATGAGAAAACCATATGTGTAGCCACAGATGATGGTGATGATATGGACATAAGCGCCGATAAGTTTCTAATTGCCGCGGGATCATCACCGGGAGTTCTTTCTATCTTGCCGTTTGATGGAGAAAAGGTTATTGCAAGTTCCGACGCGATAAGACTCACAGAAATTCCAAAAACAATATTGATTGTAGGTGGTGGAGCCATTGGGGTGGAATTAGCGAGTTATTTTAATATACTTGGTTCGGAAGTTACGATAATGGAGCGAGAAGAGACCATTTTGCCATTGGAAGACAAAGGAACGGCAAAGCGCTTGCAAGCTATCTTTAAGCGCAAAGGGGTAAATGTTGTTACAGGTGGATCCTTGGAGAAAGAAGATATTTCCGCATATGAAAAAGTTGTCGTATCTGTCGGCCGCGCTCCGTCATCAGGAGGTATAGGGCTTGATAAAACAAACGTGAAAATAGACGATAAGGGATATGTTATAGTGGATCAGCAAATGCGGACTACCGTAAAAAATATCTATGCAGCGGGAGATATAGTAAATTCTCCCATGTTGGCTCATGTCGCCTCTGCCGAAGGTGAAATAGCGGCTATATCCGCCGCGGGGGGCAATCCGAAGATTCTTTCCTATGAGAGTGTTCCTAATGTAGTTTATTCACGTATAAGGCTTGCTAGTGTGGGGAGAAATGAGGAACAGTTAAAAGAGGAAAACGTGCGATATAAGACGGGAAAACAGTTTTTCAAATCAAACGGTAGGGCTGTGGTTGAAAATGAGGAAGAAGGGTTCATCAAGGTGATAGCGGAAGAGGAAACACGTCGAGTGATTGGAGCTCATATTCTTGGAGTTCAGGCAGACGAACTTATCCATGAATTTGCACTTGCCGTGCGTATGAAGCTGACTACAGACGATATTGCCGGAACCGTTCACGCTCATCCTACTTTTTCAGAAACGATAGTTGATGCCTGTAGGGCGGTTTTTGATAAACCTATACACGGGTAGGGACAATGTTTGGAGGAATAATATATGCGTCATGAAGCGATGCTTTGGAAATCATTGAAGGATGGTCAGGTAGAATGTGGCTTGTGCGCGCATCGCTGTGGAATTGCAAAAGATAGGTATGGGGTCTGCGGAATGCGTCAGAACATTGAAGGGGAGTTGTTTACTTACGCATATGGAGAGATAGTTGCCGGTCATGTTGACCCGATAGAGAAAAAACCTTTCTACCATTTTTTGCCGGATTCCTATACGTATTCTATTGCGACAGCAGGATGTAATTTTAAATGTAAATTTTGTCAAAATTCGACTATCTCGCAACAGTCGGCAAAGAAAACTGGAGCAAGTGGACATGCTTTGTCTCCGGCTGATGCTGTAGCGGAAGCGATAAGAAACGATTGTATGAGTATAGCGTATACGTATACTGAGCCCACCGTGTTTTTTGAGTATGCATATGATATCTCGAAGATAGCCAGGAGCAAGGGGCTATCTAATGTTTTTGTTACCAATGGCTATATGACGCCTGAGGCTATTGATACAATATCTCCGTATCTTGATGCCGCGAATGTTGACCTGAAGTTTTTCGATGATAATTCGTACAGGGATATTTGTGGTGGCCGACTTCAGCCTGTGCTGGATTCAATAAGAAAATTAAAAGAATCGGGCATCTGGGTTGAGGTTACAACTCTTGTAATTCCAGGGCTTAACGATTCAGAAGAGGAACTGAATAAGATAGCATCGTTTTTGGCGGATCTCGATACAGGTATTCCATGGCATATAAGTCGTTTTCATCCGGATTATGAAATGAACACAGTGAAGCCGACTCCGGTGGAAACTATGATCACCGCAAAGCGGATTGGTGAAAGCATGGGTCTTAAATATGTATATCTTGGAAATATTTATCCTTCCGGTGATACTATTTGTTCAGGATGTAAAAGTGTTGTTGTGAAGACTCCGGATTTTCTGGAAATGGGGAAATGTTCAAAATGTGGAACTGTTGTTGAGGGTGTTTGGAGATAAAGTCCTAAAAGGTGAAGAATGAAAAAATTGATTATGATAATTCTTGTTTTATTATGCATTGTCGCGGGTACAGCTTATTATTTCCGTTTTGAGATATTCCAGGTTTCAGCCGAGAGTATCATCAAAAAAAACCTGCCGCCGTTTATGTTTGTAGACAAACTTGATTTCAACCTTAAAGACGGTGTTTTAACGGCAACTGGCATAGGTATTAAAAACCCACGAGGATATAAAAATAAGTTTTTGGCGCATATAGATACCGTTATTTGCACCTATAAGATGAGTGGTAAACAGCTACTCGACGGATTTGAAGTTACGGATATTAAGGCTAACGGTGTTGTTATTAATGTAGAGAGACGGCCGGATGGGCGTCTTAATGTGAATGAAATGGAACAGAATATGGGAGCCGGCCGGAGAAAAACATCGGTTTCTAAAGATCAAAACGGCAAAGATAAACCGAAAAAGTCTGGCGCGTTTGATATATCGGAGATGATCAAACTGACAGATACAATAAACATTAAGAACGGACGAGTGAATTTCTTAGACGAGGAGATCATCCGACCGAGGCAATATGCTTTAACCATTGATAATATGCAAGCTAAAGTAGTCCTTAGATTGAATAGTAATTATACAGAAGTGCTTTCCGTTGGGAGTTCCGGGTCGGGAAACATAAACGGGGATATGCAACAGAAAATCAATTGGGTGGTATCACTTGATCCGGGCAGTCCCGCCCTTACAATGTCAAACAGGATAGACGCGTCAAACTTGGATATAACATTGTTGAAGCCGTATTACGACGAGTATTCACCTGTTGAAATTGAACGCGGTATGTTTTCAGGTACTATTGTTCTTGATTTTGATAACGGTGACATAGGCTCGATGAATACGCTGAGATTGTCAAATTTGGTATTCCGCCAAAAGACAGGATTTGCCGGTTCAATGTTTTGGGACATTGCTTTACCGGACATGGTAAAATATCTGCAGTCCTCTCCGGGAGAGATAACATTTGATTTTAAGATTAAAGGAACTATGGAAGATCCGAGATTTTATCCTGGACCGATAGTCAAGGCTGCTCTTCAAAAGATGACAGTCGACAAGATAGCGCAGTTATTTCAACCATCGAATGAAGGAGGCGAAGCGGCAACTAGTGGAGGATCCGATACAGATAAGATTTTTGATGCGATAAGAGGGCTTTTAAATTAGTAATGAACAGTTAAGGACGATTGAAAAAAAGGAGGCGACATGATTTTATTGGCAAAGTTGGTAGCGATAGGCTTTATTATTTTAGGGTGTGTTGTTATCATGAAACATGGTTTGTTGAAAAAAATGCTTGATTATGTAGAGGTAGGAAACAGGATATATGGTATTGGTGTTGTGAGGGTGTTGTTTGGGGTAATATTCATAATGGCGGCTGTTATGGCACGTGCCGGTTGGATAGTTACAGCGATAGGTTGGTTATTGATATTGAGCGGGGTCGCGGTTTTCATTCTAAAGAAGGAAAAGGCTATCGAGTTAGTTGAAAAGGTTGCCGGGCACGCCAAACCGAAACAGGCAAGATTGATCGGGACAATCCCTGTCATAATTGGGGTACTGTTACTTTGTGCGCTTTAGAGTGCTGGGTATGATGTGTAGTTATGTCTGTCTACAGGTTGGGTAGGTGTGTGATTTGTCTGCTGATCTGTTGACAGGCTTGTTTTCTAATAAAGGCTAATTGAAGGACAATATGAGACTTTTCGGTAAAAAACCGGTTTTGGAAAGGATGAAAACAAACCCTGGTTCAATAAAGGGGCTTTATCTCCGTCAAAAGGTGCATCTTTCGGAGATAGTTAATGAGGCCAAGCGAGCCGGGCTTTCATTTGAGTCAATCCCATCAAATGAATTTTCGCGTTTATGTGGAGATGTAAATGCTCAGGGAGTTATGGCTAAGATAGATGAATATGAGTATACACCTTTAAAGGTGATGTTTCAGGATGCTCTGAAGGAGAAAAAGATCCTGGTTTTTGTTGATGGGGTAACGGATCCTCAGAATTTTGGATCAATGATACGAAACCTTGCATGTCTTGGAGGTTTCTCTCTTGTTATTCCGGAACATGATTCAGTATGTGTTAATGAAACAGTTTTGCGCGTTGCCTGCGGCGGAGAAAATTATATCATGGTTTCGAAAGTTGTTAATTCGGTGCAGGGGATACGGGCCGCTAAAGAACAGGGATTTTATGTTGCTGGCGCGGTAGCCGATGATGGAGATGAGCTTATTAATGCTGAGCTTAAATTTCCGTTAGCTATTGTAATTGGCTCCGAAGGTAAAGGCATACGTCCGGGTATATTAAAGCATCTTGACGCAAGATTATCCTTACCAATGCCTGGAGCGAAATTATCTTACAACGCGGCGGTTGCCGCGACGTTGTTTTGTTATGAAATAAAAAGAAAGAGTGGTTGTTTTTAAGACGAATAGGAGCCAGTATGGAAACAAAAAATACTCTCGACTTTCTTGCCGAAGCTGGGATGCTTAAAAGGATCAAACGAAGCGGATGGTGGATGGTAGGTGTGCCCTATGAAGAAAGTGTTGCCGAACATAGTTTTCGCTGTGCGGTAATAGCGTATATTCTTGCGAGGATGGAAGGTGTTGAACCCTACAAGGCCATGGTAATGGGTTTGTTAGGGGATATTCCGGAAGCCAGAATTAATGATTTACATAAAGTAGCCAGTAGATATTTAGATGGCCGCTCAGCTGAGAAGGTTGTCTATCGCGAACAGGTTGAGCTTTTGGAGGATGGGATTAGAGATGAACTTCAGGACCTGAGAAATGACTATGACGATCAGTCAACTGCCGGAAGCGTGATAGCCCGGGATGCGGATATACTGGAATGTTTGTTGCAGGCTAAAGAATACAGCGATCTTGGTTTTAAAACCGCTGAGAAATTTTTCAAAAAAGCACCGGAGAAATTACGTACGGAAGCCGCCCAAAAGTTGTGGAAGGATATGCAATCTTGGGATAGCAGTGTTTGGTGGGAAAGGCTAGGCAAATTCGAAAGATAATATGGAAAAAGCTTCAAAAATATACTTGAAACAAGTGCGTGAGCTTCTTAGGGAAAAAGATGCGCGTAGGAGAGACGGAGTCTTTGTGGCCGAGGGACGAAAGGTGGTACACGATTTGATAGCCAAGGGACATTCCGTTGATTCCGCGTTGGTATCTGCCGATTTCATGTCTGGTGAATCTGAGTTATCAGCTCATCTCGAAGCAAAAAATGTTCCCGTTTTTTATGTTGGAAACACTGAATTTAATCGGGTCTCATCGTTGAAAAGTCCGCAAGGGGTCATCGCCATTCTGAAGGAAAAGCATTGCACTTTAAAAGAACTCAGGAGCATGAAACCAGAGTTTGTCGTTTTGTGTGATGGACTGCAAGATCCCGGCAATCTTGGCGCGATTATAAGGAATTCCACGGCGTTTGGGGTTGGATGTCTTATTCTAACGGGGAACGCGGTGGATGTGTATAATCCTAAGGTTATACGTTCTTCAAGCGGAACGGTGTTGGATATTTCGGTTATTTCATGTTCATATTCCGAACTGGACCGCCTCAAAACTGATGGATACAAAGTATTTGTAAGTCATGTAGACTCGAATACCGCTTCAAGAATAGAAGAAATAAAAAAACTTCCGCGATTATTAATCATCGCTTTCGGTAGCGAAGGGCAGGGTGTCTCAAAAGAGATAATCGATAGGGCGGACGGTTTTTTTCACATACCAATATCAGCCGATGTGGAATCCCTTAATGTTACATCGGCATCCGCGATATCTTTGTATGAATTCAATAAAGCTCGAACCCAATTAAACGCAGGATAATGTATAAAAGCCGAATTAAAACGGATCTTAAGAATAGACTCATTGTGAAAGGGCAAGGGAAGGATGCCCGTCGGGTTGTTTCAGACGGCACTTGGTCTTTAACTGATGAACATGATCTTAAGTTTCATGTCATATATTCGGATGATCCGGATATCGTTGGTAAGACTTTGATCTTTTACGGAGAGATAGAAAATGTTGAGGGAAACGCGTTGCGTTTTCGAGTAAGGGATCACGAAAGTCTCTTGGGTGTTCGAACGGGAAGTATCACGCTTAGCGGACGGTGGCAGGCGGACAGCAAAAATCGGATAACATTCAATGTCGCGAAAGGGCGAAGTCGATACGATACGCTGACTTTTAACAGTGGATGGAAAATAAACCGGAATAATGAGCTGACATATAAATATGTTAAGACATCACTCAAGACTAAGATACGTGAAGAGCATATAGTAGTTTTTCGTGGCCACTGGGATGTTGGGAAGAACAGACTGGTATATCGTCTTGAGCGTTCCTTTAATTCATTCTTTGAGTTTAAAGCCGAATTTAAGTCTGGAAAAATATCTGTTCTCGACAGAACTCTTAAGTTTAACGTCGGCATGGCGTTTTCACAGAAAAAGTCGAGAAGCAGTACTAAAGAGGTTGTAACCCTTTACGGTGGATGGGGTATAAAAAAAGGGATGAAGATTACATTTTCCATTTCGTATTCCGGCGGTCGCAGGGGACGAATTGAATTTGGTGCGGAAAAACTTATCGGGTCCTCCGGTAAAGTAAAACTTTATCTTACATCAAAGGCCGGCGAGAAGCTGAGAGTAGCCTTAGATATTACAAAGAGTTTCAAGAATGACGCTGAGCTTTTTCTAGCTTTAAGTCATGCCGGCAAGGAAAGCCGGGTCATTGGCGGTTTTAAGATAAAATTCTAACACCTTATTATGGAGGCTCTTATGAAATCACAAACAGAATATCTCTGGTTTGAAACTGCGCATCGCAGGGATTATATCAATATAACCCCGAATGTAAATAAGGTTTTGGCCGCAAGTGGAGTAAAAGAAGGGTTGTGCCTGGTAAATGCTATGCACATAACAGCAAGTGTTTATATAAATGATGATGAGTCCGGGCTTATAGAGGATTATGATGACTGGTTGGAGACTTTGGCGCCGCACGAACCTGTTGATCGGTATCGTCACAATTTTAGTGAAGATAACGGGGATGCGCATTTAAAGAGACAAATAATGGGTCGTGAGGTTGTAGTTGCGGTTACCGAGGGTAAATTGGATCTAGGGCCTTGGGAGCAGATTTTTTATGGTGAATTTGACGGTCGCCGTAGAAAGCGGGTGCTTGTTAAAATTATCGGTGAATAGTCTAAGACCCCCTAGAACTGGCATTTTTGTCCACATATGGTATACTTTGTTGGTCATCAACAGGGGGGATTATTGTGGGAAATATTGATGGTTTATCTGATAACGAGATGCGCGGCTTGATAGTGAAAAGCCTCAAGGCTGTTCAAGTGGATCCTGAATTAATATCGATTGGTGTGAAAAATGGGTCGATAGTTGTGGTGGGTGGAGAGATAGATTCCCGAAGTGAAAAGGCTCTTGTCGTTCAGACCATAATGGATGTTGTGGGAGTAGAAGATGTTGTCGATGACATGAGCGTAGTAGATGACAGATATGATGATTCTATAGAAGATGATGACAGCGAGCTGTATGATGAGGACAATCAGTGTATAGGAACCGAAGACGCTCATCGGGCGATAGAAGATGGAGTGCCTTATATCCCGCCAACGCATTCACCGTTCGAAGAGTTTGACGACCGTCCACGTCATAAAAAAGCCGGACGAAACTTTAATATGGACTGGTAATATCTATGAGTACATTGGAAAATATGGAGAAAGAAAAAGGCAAGTGGTATTTCAATCCGTGGACTATTGCGATTGCGATATTGTGTTTTGGCCCGCTTGGTCTTTTGCTTTTATGGTT
>CAYZXR010000011.1:0-26114 GCA_964482475.1 uncultured Planctomycetia bacterium
GCAAACCAACGGCATTCCACAAGGGTCGGTTTTAATGGATTTAGTTGCTGAAATTGTTTTGGGCGGGGTAGATAAATTGTTGTTTGAAAAATTAGATAACGAAGGGATCGGCGAATACAAAATCATTAGATATAGAGACGATTATAGGATTTTTATAAACGATTCTTTTGTTGGTAATAGAATTTTGAAACATTTGTCAGAGGTTTTATATCAATATAATTTTAAAATAAACCATAACAAGACAAAGAAAAAAAACAATGTGATTCTGAACTCAATTAAAGAAGACAAGATAGCAATGATGGCAATAAATAAGAGTGATCTGACCATTCAAAAAGAGCTGATAATGGTTTACAAGTTTTCTACAAGTTTCCCCAATTCGGGCTCTTTAGTTAAGATGCTAAATGAGCTGTATGAGAAAATAAAAGAAAAAGGCGATACGATAAAGAAAGAAAACATAAATGTTATTTTGTCAATCATTGCACAAATAATGTTCGAAAACCCTAGAGCAATTCCAGTGGGAGCAGGGTTGTTGAGCTTATTGTTGCAGTATGTAAATAATTTTGATTCCATAATTTCAAAGGTGATTGGCAAGTTTGATAAAATTCCGAATACAGGATTTTTAGATATATGGCTGCAAAGAGTTGCGATAAAGAAGTCATACAAGGGGGGCTTTAAAGAGCCATTATGCAAGCTTATATGCGAAAAGGTTGATATATGGAATGTCGACTGGTTAGCAGACAATTCAAAAATAAAGAAACTAATAGGTGAGATAGGTGTCATCGACATTAACATTATAGATAAAATGGACGATATTATATCAGAAAAAGAATTTAATATATTTACTTATATGGATTAAATTATGAAAATCACAGAATCACAAATAGAAGAATTTGCAATTGAGCTCTTAGAAAAACAGGGGTACTCATATGTTTATGGACCTGATATAGCCCCGGATAGTGATACGTCAGAACGAGAAAGTTTTTCTGATGTTATATTGTTAGACAGGCTTAGGAGATCTGTAGGGAATTTGAATCCAGATGTTCCGCTTGATGCGAGGGAAGATGCTATCCGACAAATTCAGAGGATAAGTTCTCCCGAACCTATAGCTAATAATGAAAAATTCCACAGGATGTTGACCGAAGGTATCAAAGTAAATGTGAACAAGGGGGGGCGCACACGAGGAGAGATTGTTTGGCTCGTAGATTTTTATAACCTCGAATATAATGATTTTGTTGTTTGTAATCAATTTACAGTAATTGAAAACGAAAGGAATAAACGACCGGACATTATACTTTTTGTTAATGGGATTCCCTTGGTAGTTGTTGAACTAAAAAATCCGGCAGATGAAAAGGCTACGGCAAGGTCTGCTTTTAAACAAATTCAAACGTATAAGCAGACAATTCCGAGTTTATTTAATTATAACGGATTTATGGTAATCTCCGATGGACTTGAAGCACGCGCTGGTTCTTTGTCGGCCGGATTTTCAAGATTCATGGCTTGGAAAACTTCAGATGGAAAGAATGAATCCTCCCCGCTTATTGGCCAGCTAGAAACATTGGTAAAAGGTATGCTTGATAAAAAGACTTTATTGGACTTGATTCATCATTTTATAGTTTTTGAAAAATCTAAAAAAGAAGAAAAAGAAACAGGCATTGTCACCATAGAAACAGTAAAAAAACTGGCATCATATCATCAATACTACGCAGTTAATAAGGCCGTTGAGTCAACGATTAGAGCAAGTGGATATCTTCAAAAGGAATCCGATATCGGGCATGATATCAGTGCTGTAGGAAATAGAAAAGGTGGAGTTGTTTGGCACACTCAGGGTAGTGGCAAATCCCTTTCCATGGTTTTCTATGCCGGAAAGATAGTTTTAGCGTTGGATAACCCTACTATTGTAGTTATTACTGATAGGAATGACTTGGATGATCAGCTATTTGATACGTTTGCGGCATCTAAGCAACTGCTTCGCCAAGAACCGGTTCAAGCATCGGATTGTGATGACTTAAAGAATCTTTTAAGAGTTGCTTCCGGTGGGGTTGTATTTACTACAATACAAAAGTTTCAGCCAGGCGAAGGTAATGTATATAAAGAATTGTCGGACAGGAAGAATATAGTAGTTATAGTGGATGAAGCACATCGTACTCAATATGGATTCAAGGCAAAAACTGTTGATGTGAAAGATGACGATGGAATGGTTGTTGGTAAAAAAGTCGTGTATGGTTTTGCGAAGTATATGAGGGACGCCTTGCCTAATGCCACCTATCTAGGATTTACGGGAACTCCGATAGAAAAAGATGATGTAAACACTCCTGCCGTATTTGGACAGTACGTTGATATTTATGATATAGCTCAAGCGGTTGAAGATGGTGCAACGGTGCGGATATTTTATGAGAGCCGTTTAGCAAAGATAAACTTGAGCGATGAAGGTAAAAAACTTGTTGCAGATTTTGATGATGAGTTAGATGCAGATGAATTGACGGAGTCGCAGAAGGCGAAAGCAAAATGGACACAGTTAGAAGCGCTTATTGGTAGCAAGGACAGAATCCGCCAGGTGGCTCAAGACATTGTAGATCATTATGGGGCTAGGCAAGAAGTTTTTGAAGGCAAAGCCATGATAGTTGCAATGTCGCGGAGGATAGCTTCTGAGTTATATGATGCCATTATTAAGATCAAGCCTGAATGGCATAGTGATGATCTTAAGAGAGGAACCATTAAGGTTGTAATGACTGCAGCTTCTTCTGATGGCCCTGAAATATCTAAACATCACACATCGAAAGATCAGAGAAGGGCATTAGCTGATAGGATGAAAGATCCTGATGACGAACTAAAACTAGTCATTGTCAGAGATATGTGGCTAACAGGATTTGATGTACCACCATTACATACAATGTATATTGATAAGCCGATGAAAGGGCATAACTTAATGCAGGCGATTGCCAGGGTTAATCGAGTGTATAAAGATAAACCGGCAGGACTTGTTGTTGATTATCTTGGTATCGCATCCGATCTTAAGAAGGCATTGTCATTCTACTCAGATAGTGGTGGGAAGGGCGATCCTGCAATTGCGCAAGAGCAAGCAGTTGCATTGATGTTGGAGAAGTTAGAAGTAGTTTCTCAAATGTACCATGATTTTTCTTATGAGGAATATTTCGAAGCAGATACCTCTAAAAAATTAGCAATGATCTTGGAGGCGGAAGAACATATTCTTGGGCTTGAAGATGGGAAAAAACGATATGTTGATGAAGTTGTGAGGTTATCAAGGGCTTTCGCAATAGCAATTCCGCATGATCAGGCAATAGATGTAAAGGATGAGGTCGCATTTTTTCAGGCAGTGAAAGCGAGACTAGTGAAATTTGATGCTACTGGAGAGGGAAAGACAGACGAAGAAATTGAAACAGCCATAAGGCAGGTAATTGATGAAGCATTAGTATCAGAGAAGGTTATTGATATCTTTGATGCAGCAGGGATAAAAAAACCGGATATATCCATACTTTCTGAAGAATTCCTATTAGAAGTTAAAAACATGGAGCATAAAAAAGTAGCTCTGGAAGTATTGAAAAAGCTACTAAATGATGAGATTAAGTATAGGGCAAAGAAAAATCTAATTCAGAGCAGATCTCTTATGGAGATGCTGGAAGAATCTATAAGAAAATATCACAACAAGATCTTAACGGCTGCTGAGGTAATAGAAGAGTTAATAGAATTAGGCAAAGAAATTAAAGAGATGGATAAAGAGCCAGAAGAGATGGGATTATCTGACTTTGAATATGCTTTTTATACAGCTATTTCTAATAATGATAGTGCTCGCAAAGTTATGGAAAAGGATAAACTTAGAGAACTGGCAGTTGTTTTGTTCGAAAGGGTAAAAGCAAATGCTTCAATAGACTGGACAATAAAGGAAAATGTTAAGGCAAAGTTAAAGGTTATTGTGAAACGAACATTAAGACAATATGGATACCCCCCAGATATGCAGAAACTTGCAACAGAAACAGTCTTGAAACAGGCCGAGCTGATAGCTGCGGAATTAACGGCATAGATAGAATTATGGAAGTTGTTCGACAGGGTGTATGGTTATATAATGGAATAGTACTAATGGATGAGCTTAGAGAAGAATAATGCGTTAAGTGTTTAGAGAGCATTAATAGGAGTAATAGTTATGGGGAATTCTTTAGATTTTATTCAACCAAGAGACAAGGCGATAGAATGTCTTGAAGATGGTTTGTCGAAAATGGGTGTTGTTGTTACATCAACAAAAGACATTAATAGTGGACTTGGAATAAAGTATCATCTTGTAAAAGAAGGAGAGTCTTTTTCATTAATTCTCTATTTTAATAATAAGAGTCAACAATCTTCAAAAGTTGTTTTCGAAAAAGCGAAAAGAGAAGTTATTCTCGAATTTCAATCAAAGATATCAAATCAAGAAGAGCAGCAGGTTAAAGAACATAAGACCATTCCCATATATGTCAGCGTTGATATACAAACTGAAGAGGTGAGAAATGGACTCAAAGACGATTTCGGAAAACTAAATATTGAAATAGATGATTGCGATAGGACTGAACACGAAGATTATCGGATCAGGTTGCATGATAACGATGAACATTTAACTGTTACGCAGTATTCATCGGGAAAGTTATTGGTTCAAGGTGTATACTCACAATTAGTTGATAGGGTTGTAGATGTTATTGATAGACACAAGCCGTTGACGAATGTGGAAAGAGCTTTGCTTTTTGTTCCTAAAGAGGCCCAGAGTTCTTTGAAGAAGGATATAGAGTCCAGGCACAATGTTTTTGATGATGTTCAACAAGAGGGGGGTGCTAATCAGGACGCATTGATTGAGTATCTTGTTCAGAATGACAAACAAACTTATTTTACGGGGGAAGGCTTGATCGAAATCCTGAAGGATTCTAAGGTGAATCTTCCCGAATACAATTTTGTTATAGCGCAATATGCAAAAGTATTTGAAGGTTTTATAATAAAAATTCTAATAGATAAAAAATTCTTTACCCTGGACCAATATAGGACAGATCCTAATATTGCAGATATTGGGAATGCTTTAAGAAAAGCAAAGCTAAAAAAATATATTAAAGACCAAAGACGTAATGGGCATGTTATTGAGAGTCTAATCGCAACTTGGGAGGGGAGTAGGTGCAAGGAAATGCACTCAGATCCAGTTGCGGAAAAAGACATTATAAGTATCCCTACATTAGAAGAAGCCGTTGAGCGCGTGGGAGGGATAAAAAGTTGCATGAAAGATGCTTATCGAATTTTGATTGAACATGGATTGTCAGATGCTGATTTAAAAGCAAATACGACTGAGGAGAATCTACCTGAAGTAGATGTTATAAATGCGTTTAACTCAATTATTGGTATAGATGAGTCAGGGAAAGGTGATTATTTCGGACCCTTGGTAATTGTAGGGGTATTAGTTGATGCCTCAGATGAAGGGAAACTTATTGAATTAGGAGTGAAAGATAGTAAAAAGCTTTCGGATAAGCAGGTCAAAAAGATCAGCAGTGAAATAGTGAAGGTGATGGGGCATGATAAAATTAATATTGTAGCTATTTCCGCTGAAAAATATAATACATTATATTCTAAAATGAAGAACTTGAATCGTTTGTTGGCGTGGGGACATGCTAGGGTACTTGAAAATCTACTTGAAAAATATAGCTGTGACGGTGCAATATCCGATCAGTTTGGTGATGAACAGTTTCTTAATAATGCTTTGATGAAAAAAGGAAAAAGCGTTAAATTAATTCAGATGCCAAAGGCTGAGAAGAATATTGCTGTTGCAGCAGCCTCAATTATTGCCCGCAACGTATTCGTCGAACAATTAGAGCACTTATGTAGGAAATATAATGTGCCGACAGCAAAGGGTGCATCCGATAAGGTTGTTGACGTTGCTAAGGCAATTGTTGCAAAGCATGGAAAGGAAGAATTAAGCAAAGTTATAAAGATGCATTTTAAAACAACGGATAAGGTGATGATATAGCAAGAGACTACCTTGCCATTTGATATAATGATTATAATAATGTTCCATGGCAAGGTCTGGCAGTCAGATTCTTTAAGAAATATGAAAGAAAGGGAGTTGTTTGGGTGATATATTCGGTTGGTGTTGATATCTCTATAGGTTTCACTAAAGAAGTGTACTACTTTTCATATAAAGGTATCAGTTTTAAGTATGTGCCACATTACAAAAAGAGAGAAACTGACGATTTAATGTGTGAGATTTTAAGCGAAAAGTGTGCTCCCGAGAGATATGAATTGATGACAGAATTTTTAGCGGCGTTTACATTTGGGAACAATTCGCAGGCGATAGTTTCTGGTGGCATAATTGGTGGTAATCCGGTAAAGCTTATTAACTCGAGAATCCGTTTTGTTAGGAAGCGGTCAATAATGGTGACAACTACAATGGATAAATTTTACAAGTTATCATTATTGCGAACCCCAGAACAAATTCAATTGGCTCGTTTGTATAGAGAAGCGTTTAGTTCTAATAATGTATACTTGAAGATTTTATTTTATTGGCATTGTTTAGTGTTTCCCAATGTACGTGAAACTAAAGCAGTGACTTATATAGATAATGTTAACGGAGATGTTCCCAAAACTTTAGAACATATGAAAACGTTGATTAAGCGTATTTGTGATAATAGGGTCTTTCTTGAGGATGTAAAAAGAGAAGATAGCCTTGGAAAATATATCAAAAACTCAGTGAGGCATAGTATTGCACATATTGTGCGTAAGCCCGGGTATGGTATTGACTTGAAATTAGATTCATGGGAACAAACGCGTCATTTGAATGATGTAGCGTTCTTCATGCAAAATATTGCTAGATATCGATTGGAGAATGATTATGATATGGAAGCATCAAATGACATGAAAATTTTTCATTATGTTAAAGAGGATGAATTGATTTGAAGTGTATTTATTGTTTAGAAGATAAGAATGTGAAAGAATTCAGGAAGGCTGAACATGTCATTCCACAGTCTTTTGTAAGAATTCCGGGGACACAATACTTAATTAAGTTTTAGTGAACCGTTTTCTGCTTTTCTTTTCGCTCAAAGGGTGAAAATGGTTCAAGTATAGGACGAGACACCATGAAAAAAACCAAAATCATACGATAAAAAGATATTTATGTTCTAGACTATATTAAACAAACTTGATACGGGAAGGTTGCTTTATGGGTTTTTTTATTTGGAAAAAAATCAAGATGTCTAAAAACACCAGTTTAAATATTAGCGGTAGAGGAATAGGTGTAAGCATGGGGCCCAAAGGCGCTAAAACAAGTGTGGGCCCAAGGGGGATTTATGCATATGGCGCTAAGGGACCGTTAAGGTATAGAGGCTCACTTGTATCATCTATGCAAAAGAAAGGCAAAAGTCAATACCAGGCTAATAATGAAGCACAAGATGCTTTGCAAGCTTTGGCATTTATAATTATCACGATAGTTGTTACAGCGATATTATTGGGACTTTTAGGTTTTAGCTGGTGGATTTTATGTGGAGTACCAGCTTTGTGTTTTTTTGTATATGCGATGATTTTGGGATCTGCACAGAAAACAACTGAAGGAACATTGGAAAAAGAAAAAGACCAACAGGGCAACTCAATGTCGTATCAACAAAGACCCTTTGTGGATGTAGGGGGCAAAACAAAACTTGATAGGCAGGTAAATAGAAATTTAATAGGAAAAGAGCTTGAAAATGAGGGGAGAATGGATGATGCTATCCCCCTATATGAGCAGAATATTACTGAAAGATTTGATGGGAGTCATCCCTATACCAGGTTAGCTATAATTTATAAAAAGAAAGGTTTTGTTGATGATGAGATTAGGGTTATTGGCAAAGCTATGAAAGTATTGAAAGATCCCAAGAATCAGCATAGTTTTGGCAAGAGGCTTGTAAGCGCTGTTAATCGCAAGGAAAAAGATAAAATTAATTAGCTGTGAAAACAAAATCATACGATAAAAACATGAAAAACCGATTTACAATATGGACAAAATGGGAAGATAGAAACAAGCTTGAGGGGTTAGAGTATCCAGGTATATACGCCATAGCCTTTTCTGATGATAATTTAATCAACAAAAAATACTTTTTATGTTCAGAAATTATTTATTTTGGGATGACTAACTCTAAAGGTGGATTAAGGTCCCGGCTTCAACAATTTGACAATACAATCATTGGTAAAACAGGGCATGGAGGTGCTCATCGTGTCAGATATAAATATCCTAATTATCAGGAACTCGTAGAAAAATTATATGTTTCTGTATGTTCTTTCCCATGTGAAGTAACATCAAATACTCCCAAAGACTTGAGAATTATGGGTGAAGTTACTAAGTACGAATATAAGTGTTTTGCCGATTATGTTGAAAAGTATCATAGGTTACCAGAATTTAATGACAAAAAACTATCACCAAAAAAGTAACATTATGAAAACAAAATCATACGATAAAAAGATATTTAGACTCTGGTCGAGGAATTCCGGGGATACAATACTTAATTATCGATAAGATAAGTATGATGTTCTCGGAACTACTTCGGATAAAAATAACGGGAAGGTAGGGGGAGATGAATAGAACTCAAAATTTTATAGCGATTATTATAGTCTTGTTAATGGTACTTATCGTTGCGACAGCTCCGAAAGTGGGCATTATCACATATAAGGGGTCTGTGATTATTTCAGATGGTAAAACAAATCAGGATATGGTTATTAAAAAAATACAATGGGATATTGTTGTTCAGCGGTTATTAGTTGTCTTTTTACTTGGGCTAATAGTATTTATATCCGCTGGTAGAAATGTAGTTTCTAGTGCAGGCGATAGCCTTGGAGTGAATGTGGGTAAAGATAAATATTGTTACCCAAAAGCTAGTTCAAAACTTATTCGTATTGGCAAAAGAGTTCTTGTTGTTGTCATAGATCTTGCAATTATTATTCCACTTGTGTTTGGGTTTGGTTTATTTATAGTGTTACTAGGGATCTTCTCAAAAGAGTTTCTCTCGATATTCCAAGATGTTCTGGTGCTAGCTATTGTTGTAGTATATTTTATCATTGTTCCTAGAGTATTTGGATATACGATTGGCGGACGAATATTAAAAGTCGAAAAGAATAATTATGTTCAAAAGAAAGAAGAGAGAAAAAGGGATAAATTAAAAAAGGAACAAGTAACCAAGGTTGTTATTGATGGAAACTTTTGGGTTTGTCCAACTTGCAATGGGAACAACCCAGCATCATATGATATCTGTAGGGATTGTGGTCAGGTTGTGGAGAAGAACAAATGACCTGCCATAACATTGTTAAAAAACAAGGTTCGAGGATACGATGCTTAATGATTTTTGGATGTAGAGAGACAAAAGTAGAGGAATTCCGGGACACAATACTTAATTATTTATAAAGACGGGCGGTGAAGACAATAATGGACAAAACTAAAAAACTAAACCAATTTTTGGTGAACAATGAAGAGCTAGAGATGCTAGAGATGCAGTTAAGGGAATTCAACCCGCTTAAGGTCTTGAAAGTTGAAAGCAATGAAATACGACATTCAAATATTCTTCAATGGTTGCTAACTCCATCCGAATTGCATGGGTTGGGGGAAATGTTGTTGAAAAAGATTATTGCTGAAGTTTTGACCAGTAATGATAATGTGGATCTTTCTTTCTCTCTGGCGGATTTAAGCCTGATGAGTTTTTCTGATATTGAGATATACAGGGAATGGACATGCAGTAATAGCAAGAAACGGATAGATCTCCTGATAGTGTCTAAACAAAATAAGATGGTAATATTGGTTGAAAATAAAATTTTGTCCAAAGAGTCCGAAAATCAATTAAAATCATATATTGAAATGGTGTCGGCCAATTTTAAAGGGTGTCAAATCTTGCCGATATATTTAACACTAACAGGTGAGGAGTCGACTGAAATAAATGAGTATGGCAACTTGAGCTATGAATCTATATATTGCATTTTGAAATTCACAATGGAATTACATGAGAAGAACTTAAATCCTAGAGTTGTTGATTTTATTAATTATTATTTAAAATCCTTGGAGGCATTAACAATGCAAAATACAAAAGTAATAGAATTAAGTAAGCAAATATACAAAAGCCATAAAGAGGCCATTGATTTAATTATTCAATATGGGGTATCATCTGCGTTTGAACCAGCTATGGAGAAATTCAAAGAAGAGAATAAGGATATTATAGAGTCCAATAGGAATGGTAGGAGCTTTTGGTTTATCACAAACAAAATGGGAAAAATGCCCAAAATAGCTATTGATTGGATGTCTCCTTTTCCTGTTTCGTTCTGGTTTAGGAAAGAGGAAGATAAAATAGGTATTATATTAGAGGTAGGAACGTTCGAAGACAAGGAGCAAAGAGTAGAGTTTATGAAGTATGTGGATGAAGGAGGATATTTCAAGATCAAGGGAAAAGCACTTAAAGTAGAATCCCGATACAGCAGAATCTTTTCTCTATATGAAAAATTTGCAGAGTGGGATTCAGAAGAAGAGGTGTTGAGTAAGATGAACGACCTGCTGTCTAACGCCAAGACAATAAAAGCAAGAGAGCATATCGAGAAAATCATTTCTGAGTTTAAATGGCATAAGAAATGATGGGAGCAGAAATATTTCGGAATTCAGGGGACACAATACTTAATTATCTTTGGAATAAATATAATAATTCCAAAGTTATATTAAATAGGCAACAGTTCAAATTCAATTAATATGGCAAAGAAAATAAAAAATACAGAACTTGCAATTAACCATTTTTGGAAACAACAATTTATATCTGCTAAAGATTCAAGAAGTTGGGTTTCAAAAGCATGTAATCTTAAATATGCGGCGGACACTTTATGTAAAATATCCCAAAAGGCTATTAAAATTGAGCATAATAATTTTGTTAAAAGCACAGAAGATGGAACGTTTAAAAACGGCCACCGGGAATTATCAAAAAAGGAAGTCAAACTTCGTCTGGATACTGAATTAAGCTGGCAGTGCTTTCTGTTATGGGGATTTGCATTTGAAAACATGCTAAAAGGAATTTTAATATCAAAACACCCAGAATTTGTACACACTCGAGGTATTGATAAACAGCTAAAGACGCACAATCTTATAGAGTTGGCAAAAAAATGCGCTGTGAAATTGGATAAGACAGAAACAAAAATATTGGAAAGGTTAACAAAAGACATTATATGGAGACAAAGATATCCTATTCCTCTTAATTTGGAAAGAATGATTTCTACTAAATTTGGGATAGGCGCAACAAATGTTGTTGACGCATATTTTCCTGATCTTGGAAAAGCAGAAGGGTTATTTCTTAGATTAGAAAAATTATTAATGGCAAAAAATTTCTAGGGACACAATACTTAATTATTTCTGAAATAAGCATGTTGTCTGCTGAATTATGATTTCAAAAGGATTGAAAATGAAAATGGCTTTTTTGTTAGCTACCAATAATTGGGCAAAAATTGAAACATATCATGCATTTCTCAAACAGAATAAGCAGTTCGTGTGGAGGATGGGAGGAGGATATACTGCTGACTATTTTTCTAAAATTCAATATCCAATCAATGTATATTTTTTCCACAGTAATATTATCGGCTATCGGGCGAAATGCATAGAAACCGGTACGGGACAAACATGGGATAAAAGAGACATCCCAAGGGAATTTCAGTCGGATAATTCATCGTATTCTGCGTGGTTAAAATTTGTTAAACTTGAAAAAACGAGAAACATTCGTATCAGTGAATTTCCAAAATGGATAGACAAAAATACGCATTTCAAAAAGGGTAATTTAGGATTATTGAGGGTTGTGGATTTTCTCGGGAATAAAAAGTTCATTTTTATTGACCAGGCTACTGAAACAGGATATACAGAAGATGATGAATCATTTGCCGAAGGAAAAAAGGCGTTAAAAAAACACCTTATAAGGGAAAGAAATCCGAAGATAAAAGATAAAGCCAAAGAAAGAATGATAAAACGACAGGGAAAGCTTAAATGTCAAGTATGTGGGTTTATTTTTGAAGATAAATATGGAGAAATAGGTAAGGATTATATTGAAGTTCACCATATGAAACCAGTTTCTGAATTGGAAGAAGGAGAAAAAACTAAACTTTCAGAAATTGCTTTAGTTTGTTCAAATTGCCATAGAATGATTCACAGGAAAAGGCCCTGGCTTAATATGGATAGTTTGAAAGATATCGTAATTCCGGGAACATAGTACTTGATTAAGTTTGGAATAATCCCGGGGACACAATAATTAATTATCGATAAAATAAGTATGATGTTTTTGGAATTCGAACCTAACAAAAAAGAGAAAAGGAAACCGTAATGATTTTAAAAGAAGAATTCATAGAGAGCGAAATTTGGATATTAACTTTCGCCGGTGCTTTTCAGCGAGCAGGGGTTTACAAGAATAAAGGCATTTTGGAAGAAGTTCGCACTGAATTCAGGGAGTTTATGAAAAACCAAGTTCGAGAAATTGTGAACAATGAATACAAGATAAAGGTGACGGAGAAAAACCATATTGATAACATTATTAAAATATCTGAAATATCTTCTCGGTATGGGCATATTTTGTCCGGAGGGAGATTGAATATAGGTGTTGTGCAGAAACTATTCAATTTACATTTAAAATATTTATGGTGTTTGGGAAGAATAGCAGAACCGCCGCATTGTCCTTTTGACAGAATTATTTTAAATAAAATAGGTTTAGGAGTAACTTATAGCTGGACTAAAATGACAGACATTTCAGATTATAGAAAAATTATAGAGGTAGCAAAGAGAAAAGCCGCTGAAATGTCATTGGCTATTTGGGAATTAAAAGAATTTGCTCGGAGATAACGACTAATGTTAAAACCAAAATCATACGATAAAAAGATATTTAGACTCTGGTCGATATTAAATAAACTTGATACTGGTGGTCAGGTTTATACTGCCAAGCTGGCCAAAGATTTCAATGTGTCTATTCGAAGCGTCCAGAGAGATGTAGAACTTTTGAATATGGTGGGGTTTCCGGTAGTGTCTCGCGGCAAGGGATGTTACGGGTTTGTTGAAGGCTTTTCGCTTAAGCGGATAATGATATCAGAAGAAGACGCATCACTTCTTTCGTTTCTATATGAAATAGCCAAGTCATTAGGTGGTAAGTTCGAGAATTCATTTAACGGCATACTCAAGAAAATCCTTAAACCCGACACAGAATCACCTTTCTATGTAAAGATGCCGGCCGGTATGAAATTATCAGAAGAATTCCCTTTCGTTTCGGATATTGAATCAGCTATTGATGAAAGAAAGAAGATGGCAATTGAATACTCATCTGATAAAAAGACAAAAAAATATAACGTAGATCCTCTCAAGATAATCTTTTTTGAAGGGTTCTGGTATCTCTTGGCCAATATTGATGACAAAGACAACCTTAGAAAATTCAGGCTGGATATGATCGAAAGCATAGAAATTACAGAAGTGGAATATGATCTCCCTGATAATCTTAAGACTATACTCGATGAAAGTGTAAACGTATGGTTTGAAGAGAAGAAGGACCGGAAGGTAGTTCTCAAAGTTGATAGGCAAGTGTCAAAATACTTTAAGAAGAAACAGTATTTCCCTTCACAGGTAATAAAGAAAGAAAACAAAGATGGATCTATTATTATAGAATCATCTTTTTCGGATGATATGGAGATAATCCCAACTGTTCTGCACTGGATCCCATGGGTCAAAGTGGTCTCACCGGAACCCATAAAAGCCAAAGTCTTATCTTTGGTAGCCGAGTACGCCAAGTCCAGCAAATAAACTTACATACTCTTAATCAAAATTAATTATTAAATATTTCTATACCGCGACATTATGCTGTCGTGGTGGTGGTGTATACTATTTTATTGGAAAAGCAAGGATGGTATTATGATGCGTAAAACACCGTTTGCGAGTATGGGTTGGAATCTGATCCCTATCGCGTTTATTTCGATATATTCTATCGTCAAATTTAACACTCCTGAGATCGAAAGAAATGCTGAGATAGTAGTTCAGGAAGAAGTCTCAGATCTTCAAGTATCATCGGAAGTATTATCGGTAACAGAAGAGCCCGCAGAGCCCGCGAAAAAAACCTTTGAAGAAAAATACAGCGCTGAGCCATACATATACCTTGCATATACGAACGATGTAGAAGTAAAAGATGATCTTTCTTATGTTACAACGAAGCATGTAAAGATAAAGATACAAAATAGCAGATACAAGCATCTTGGAACGATAACTGTGCCTTATGTTAAAGGGCGTGAGAAAATACTAAGCATAGAAGCCTATACTACGGTGCCAGGAGGAGAAAAATATTCGTACTCTAAACTGCAGGACCGGCCTGTTTACGAGGGATATTCTAATTATTCGGATTTCAGAGAAAAAATAATAACCTTACCGAAGGTTACCAAGGGAGCCATTATAGAATATAAGTATATCAAAGAAACAAAAGGGAAGGTTATCAAAAATGAGTTCTGGTGTGTGGGTGGCCTGGATTTTAGTGTCCCGGTTGAGTACGATAGATTTTCTGTATCGTTTCCGAAAGGGAAGGGCATCAGTTACAAAGAGTTTAACCTGCACAAACAACCCGATATTCAGGAAGATGAAAAAAATATCAAATATACATGGGAAGCGGAAGAAATGTATGTTCCACGGAAGCGCGAAAAATACGAACCGTTTCCCACTCCCGAGAACCTTGAGAATATATTCCTGTTCTCATCTATCAAAAGCTGGGCTGAAATATCAAATTGGTACTATGATGTTATTTGTGAAAAAACGGTTGTCACGGAAGATATAAAACAGACAGCGGAGGAGATATTTGAAGGCAAAGAGACCGTAAGGGCAAAAGTATCGACGCTTCATGAATTTTTCAACAGAAATTTTAGGTACATATCCATGAGCTTTGGCGAGAATACTTTCGAACCTCATTCAACAGAAGAGGTGTTTAATAATAAGTACGGTGATTGTAAGGACATATCTTTACTTTTCAAAACGATGCTTGAAGTCGGGGGTGTTAAATCTTCCATGGTATTTTTTACTCAGGAAGGGGATTCAAGTGATCCTCAGTATGATCTTCCTATTCCCGGTATGTATGATCATGCGATCTTATTTATAGAAGATCCTGATGAAGGGAATTTTTACCTGGACCCTTTAGTGAAAGGGTACTCTCTGGAAGAATATCCCTTTGATTATCAGGGATCGTATACATTTATTATTGATGACGCCGGCGGAAGATTTGACAGGTTCCCGATATTTGACGAAAACAGGATGTTTGAGGCAAAACGTAGACAGTACACTATAAAAAGTGACGGGTCAGCTGAATGCGAGACCTCGCATCTATACGACCTGGATTATTCCGCTAAAATGAGAAAGATGCTCCGAAATATGTCTGATGAGGAATTTGATGAATTTCTCATAAAGCTGGACGAAAAACATACCGAAGTTTTGGAAAGGAGTTGGGACGGTATAGAGAAAGATTATGGTCCGGTGGAAGCGTATGTTAAAAGCCGGGAAGAAGGTTTATTCCAGGTTACGGGGGACGTAATCATCCTGAACATGAGAACCTATGATGCCAGGGGCCATTTTGATGACATTGAGAGGAAAAAAGATTTTTTCTATCCATGCAATTCAGTGACACTAGATGTAAAGGTTTTTGTTATCCCGGAAGATTATGAAGTTTTGCATATGCCCGAAGACGTTGATCGTAGTATGAATTTTTTCAGTTACAAAAGAAAGTATCGAATGACCGATGCTCGGGAAATAGAGGTAGTGCAGTGCGAACGGCTTAAAAGAGAGACGGTGTCGGTTGGAGAATTTAATAAACAGAAAGATTTTTTCAATGAATTACGCGACACGAGTAAACAAAGAATAATACTTCGCAAGCGAAAACCTGTTATCGAAGAGTTCAAAGAATTCCTGTCTCGAATATTATCGAGGAGATGATAATGTATGACGAATTGATGGAAGATTTCCTGCCGTGGTTTCTATTTATGACCGATAACGAAGCTAATTGTCCGTATTGTACAGGAATTCTCGATAAAAAAGAAATAAAGGCGTATTATCACTCGGAAGGAAATTATTTAGTTTGTCCATATTGTAATAGGAAGATTGAAAAGAAGGATCTTTTATAGCCGTGGGGGTGGTTGAAGTGAATAGGTTGATTATCTATATGTTTACGTTTTTGATAGCCGTGTTGCTTAATGTCTATTCTCATGGTGATGAAGGAAACTATGGCAATGGGTACCAGAAAGGTTATCAGAAAGGCTACCAGTTTCAGGAGGATGGGGGCATTGAGCCTATACCCCCGGTGCCACCGATCCCGCCTATACCAGTTATAGGTGAATCCGGCTATGATGATGGGTACAGACGCGGCGTTATCGAAGGCCACGAAAATCGTGATGATTAAGGCAGTTTGAGGGATTAAAGATGAGTTTATTTGCAGGATTAGTATTGTTGGCAATTTTATGCCATATTATAGTTATGGGTTTAAAAGGTTTAGAGAATATCAGCGTGGAAGTAGAATGTGATAAAGATGTGGAAGAATAGGGCAAAGTATCGGGTAGGAATATTGTGTCGCAGTTGTCAGCAACCTTTCCAAGTCCATTGTGGACATGAATAAAATAGCCAAAGATTGAATGAGAGATTTTTGTTGACAAACGACATTCTAGCATATATACTTAGAATGACAAGGGAGTATTGTGGAACAGGAAAACTGGAAAACTATATGGCTGACACCAGGCGAACTTGAGAAACGTCCTGAGCTTAAGGGTTGGAGCATGTGGCGAATAAACACGTTACGGAAGCGTCACAAACTCATGCCACTACCTCTAGTAAAACCTCATCTTGAGCGGTCGAAGGAAGACCCGACCAAGATTGTATCCAAGGGCAGGCTTATTTTCTATCCTATAGAGATTGTTGACTACTTAAAGAAAATTAATAGGTTGCAAAAGGAAGAGGGGTTGACTTACAGGGAGATAGCTGCTCGGGATGATGTTCAAAAAGATCTTGAAAAGTACAGTCTCCTAAACAAGACAGAGCTCAGACTTGATACGCGCGTTAAGGAGGATGGATTTTTTGGTAACTTTTATAGCGCAAAGACCAATCTGGCGCGTTTCCTTGGATGGGCGCCTAAATCGGAGACTGTGAAGTTTTTGGATAGAATTACCGCTGATCGTGAATCCTGTGCCAGAGAGTATTATGACGTTAATATGCGAATGCGCAAGCAGATAATGGAGAAAGGTGCCATTAGTAGAGAATTGCAAGAGAGAAAAGACAAACTCGGTTATAAGCTCTATTATCTACATTCAATTATGGATGTGACTATCAAAGAGGGGGTGAGATTATTAAATGATAAGAAAATAACGATGGAGCAGTGGTTCCAGCCTATGAAGGAGCTAGATAAGGAGTAATTTTTTTTGGCTATCAATGACGCTTTAGAGTATCAAGCTAAAATGTCAAACAAAAGAGGGAGAAAAAATGGAAATAAGAAAAGTACCAGTAAGTGAGATAAATCCGTCGTTTTTTAATCCGCGGCTTGATCTTAAGCCGGGAGATCCGGCGTACGAGAAACTGAAAAGAAGCATCAAAGAGTTCGGCTATATTGATCCAATCATCTGGAACCCTAAAACCGGGAACCTAGTCGGGGGCCATCAACGGTTCAAGGTCTTGGTGGAACAAGGCATGAAGGAAGTTGAGGTCAGTGTAGTTAACCTCTCGCCGGAGAAGGAAAAAGCCCTAAATTTGGCGCTGAACAAGATTGGTGAGGGGAGCTGGGACAATGTAAAACTTGCAAGCTTGCTTGAAGAATTAGAGCAGCTTCCTGATTTTGATGTTGGGTTAACGGGGTTTGAATCTCCCGAAATTTCAAGTCTATTTGACCACTATTTATCTCATGGTGGAGAAGATGATTTTGATGAAGGAATAGATCATTCAAAAGAGGCTATTACACAGCTTGGAGATGTCGTAAATGTTGGATGCCATAAGCTGTTATGTGCTGATGTTACAAACTTAGAACAGGTAAAAACTTTAATGGGGGATGAAAGAGCATCAATGATATTTAGTGATCCTCCCTACCTCGCAAAATATGTACCTGGGAATCGGCCAAATCCTAAAAAACGGAAGGCTCATAAGGGTGAGATGATACAAAATGACTCTATGCCTCAGGAAGAATACGAGAAGTTTCTAAGTGAGGCGCTGAAAAATCAGATTGCTCAGCTTTTGCCAGGATCTGCATTATATATTTGGAATGGGTTTGTTCAATTTGCCCCGATGATAGAAATTCTTAAAGGGCTTAATGTACATGTTTCCAATGTTATTTCATGGATTAAGCCTTCAATATGTCTCTCTTTTTCAGACTATAATTTCAGGTCAGAATTTTGTGTCTACGGATATCTAAAGGGGGAAGGAAAACATAGATGGTTTGGTCCAGCTAGCGAAGAAAATGTTTGGGAGTTTCCAAGGGCCAATCAAAGGGAATTAATTCATCAAAATCAAAAGCCAACGGAATTAGCTAAGAGAGCTTTAGTGAATAGCAGCATTAGAGGAAATATTATTCTTGATGGATTTTTGGGAAGCGGATCAACAATGGTAGCTTGCGAGGTGATGAAACGTAGATGTTTTGGAGTGGAAATAGAACCGCATTATTGTGACCAGATAATTTATAGGATGCTGAAAATTATAGATGAACATGATGTTGATAAGGAAGTTCTTGAAAAATACAAGGGGGTGAGAAATGACCAATGAGAAACAAGGTGATAAACCCATTCTAACCATTATCAATGATTTGAGGAAGGGAATAATATCCGCGAATACACTTGATAGACTAACAAGACAAAATTGTGTAGAGGTTCTTACGGGCGAGGGATATTCTTCAACTCAAATTGCGCAAATTTTGAAGAAGACCGATAGAACCATTCGGCGTGATCTAGAAGACATTAGGCGCAAGAAGGCGTTATCCCCAGACTTGGAATATGCTAAAAGATTTATAGGTGAAATAGTTATGGCGGCCCGTAATCATCATAATCATCTTATGAGACTGGCTAGAGCACCGGACGCTACTATAGCTGAAAAAATCCAAGGGGAGGTGGCTGCATGGAAAGTTCTAAAGGATCTAATTGAAAAAATGCAGACGCTAGGTTACTTGCCACTTAAGCCCCAGGAAGTGATTGGTCATTTCTTCCAACAGACTGAACCAGATACCGTGGAGAATATAAATATCATGAAAGAACAACTTGCAGAACTGGAGGTGCAGGCTAAGGAAATGGGTATTTTTGACGTGGAAATATCTAAAAGCATTGTATTGCTAAAAGAAGAAGTCAAACAGTCTGAAATCAAAAGTCGGATTTCAGATGTAAAGGAACAACTGAAAACCAAGGAGGAAGATAAAGATGAAGATGAAGATGAATAAGAATGTAGGGAAGTTGAGAAGGCTTATGTGTTCTAAGAGCTTTAAAATGTTTGCGAAAACATACTTCAAGGAGTATTGTTCTTGCAAAAATAGCAGATTTCATGAAGAGACCTATGAAACATTGCAGTGGATACAGAAAAAACGAAATCATCGCGTAGCGATTGCTGCTCCTCGTGAACATGCAAAAAGCACGATAATAAGTCTGATATTTGTTTTATGGGTTGCATGTTTCAAGCTGGATCGATGTATAGTTATTGTGTCCAATACGGCGAAACAGGCGGAAGACTTATTGTCTGATGTGCGGCATGCGATCAGACAGAACGATTTATTAATCCATGATTTTCCGGATGTTTGCGAGCCGCCTAACCCAAAGTGGCGAAAAGACGAGATAATACTTAAAAACAGCGTCAGGATACTTTCAGCGGGAACTGAAAGCGAGTTGAGAGGTAAGAGATATAAACAATATAGACCATCACTTATAATTCTTGATGATGCTGAACAAACCGGGGATATGTTTTCTAAGGAAGTCAGGGAAAGGCTATTCAACTGGTTTACGAAGGTTGTCTTAAACTTAGGATCAAAGACAACAAATATAATTGTGACGGGGACAATACATCATTATGATTCTTTATTATATAAGCTAACATCTGAAGATGAATTTCCTGGATGGGTAAAGAGGAAATATCAAGCGATAGAGGTTTGGGCGGTTCACCCAAATTTATGGGACAAGTGGGCACAGATATACAGGAATCGAGAGGAGTATAGTGATGAGGGTGGTCCAGAAGCGGCTAGAGCATTTTATTCCGATAATGAGAAGAGCATGTTGGAAGGGACAAAGGTTTTGTGGCCGGATAAAGAAACTTATTATGATCTCATGGTGATGAAGGAGAGAGGTGGTGAGCTTAGTTTTTACTCGGAAAAACAAAATGAACCTTTGGGCGGGAGTAATTTTTGGTTTCCTCAGGAAGCTCTGGTTTATTGGGACAATAAATTTAACTCCCCGCAGGAACTATTGAGTTTTCTAGGTGACAACAAAATCATCTTAGGATCTATAGACCCTAGCATGGGCGGGAGCAAAAGAAGTGACTACTCGGCATTTATTACAGTAGCTTTGGATAAAAAAGACGGAATAATCTATGTGATAGGTGCGGATATCGGGAGATGGAAACCGACAGATCTTATGACCAGAGTTATAAGTACATATAGTGAGTGGGAGCATAAACAAATAGGATTTGAGGAGAATGGATTCCAGAAAGTATTGGGCAAAGATTTGATACAAATGTCTGATAAACAAGGGAGGCATATACCGATATCCTTTATCAAAAATACAGCACGCAAAGAAGAACGAATACTCAGACTGGAGCCAATGATTCGTCAGGGGCGAATTCAATTCTCGCACAGTCATAATGAGCTTATTCAGGAGATACTTCACTATCCAAAGGGCTCTCACGATGATGGCATCGATGCATTATCCATGATACTGGATGTTTCGGAAAGATTTGGTAGCATGAGTTGTGAAGGTGTGCTGAAGATTTTTGGAAAAATTAATGGGAAGGTAAAGGGGGATAAGAATATCAGGATCACAGGGGTTATAAATTTTCGTACGGGAAAGAGAGAGCCTTTCGACGATGAGTTTGGACTCCTTGCTGGTATCAAATAGAAGTGCAAATTGTCTGAAGAAAAGAAAAGGCCGTTCTCCATGGATATGTGAGAGCGGCCTTTTCTGTGATAAGTGATACGATCTTGTCCGATACAAACAATTCTTACCAAAGAGATATTTAAAAATCCAGGAGCTTATGCGGGTTAATCTTTAAGGCTTTTGCTATCCGCTCAAGTGTGTCAATACGCAGGGCAGGAGGGGAAGAGCCTTCTATTTTCTGCAGGTATTTATAATCAATACTTGCCAGTTCTGCCAGCTTTTCCTGTGTCAGGCCGGATTCTTTTCGCAGTTCAGCGATTTTTTTTCCTACTTGTTTACAAATATTAGTATTCATACACCTTATTATCGTACGGTGTTGTAAATCTTGACACCTAACAACAATGCGGTGTAATATGTAAGCGTAAGAGACTATGCTAATAAGAGGAGATATTGCATGCGACAAGACGTTGTCGCATAAAGATGGTATGATTTTCAAAAAGGAGGAACACATGAGTACGATATGGAAAACAGAAATAAAGCATTTAGGTGGGAGTACCGATTTTAATTCAGAATATGAGATGGAGACGTTTTTGATGCTTAATCCAGAGATTGTTGACTGTGGAGGGGGAGATGATGAATACTATAGCCTTTGGCAACAGATACAAATTGAAAAAAAGTATAAGAAAAATGGAAGAATTGATCTGATTGGTATAGGAGAGAAGGAAAGCGAAGAAGGTAGCGGAGAAAAAGTTCTTAAAATATTTGAATTAAAAAATGGAGAAATAGATAAAAACGCTATTGACCAGCTAAAAGGATACATGGAAGCAATAAAAGATAAAAAAGGAGCAGCAAGTAGTAAAATCAAAGATGTTTTAAAGGGCAGGTCTACTTACACGGATAAGGAGATTGATGTTTTGATTGAAAGCGCAGAAGGTGTTCTTGTGGGCACGTCTTTTAAGTATGATAAGGTTAATATAGGTGTAATAGAGGAGGAAAAATTTAAAGTAATTAAGATTATGAGATTTGCCGGTGAAAGTGGGGATCAATATATTATATTAGAGGATGTAGTTGGGAATACTGTAAAAAGAGGGCAGGTTAAAAAGTTTTCATGGGAAGAGTTAAAAAATGGAGATACCATGGAACTTAAAAACCAGGTTAAGGGATACGAGGGGAATGTTGACCATGCAAAAAAATTCATAAATAGTCATTATGAGGCAATAAAGACCATAGCTGATTCTTTCGGGATAAATTTTTCGAAGTATATAACTTCTGGTCCTAATTTTACTCTGATTTACAATGGTGAAAAGGTGGCAAATGTTTATTTGCGGCAATCCGACTATGATTTTAGCGTTTACGTGAAATTGCTTTCAACCGCACCTGGCAACTCTCTTCTTGAGTTTAAGGGTGAAAAAATCAAAACATGTTCCATAAAGTATGACGAACCTTTTTCTAATAAAAAGGATAGTATAAAAACTGCATTAGAACACTCGGTGGAATGGATTAAGAGAAGCTAAAAAAAATAAGAAGAGAGATGTGGTAGCAGAGACTAAAAATATGGCCGTAGGCCCAGGTCGTAAGCTTTTGTTGGGGAAAAGAGACAGAAGCGGATTACTCCAAGAGAGTAATGGTTCCTATGTAGAAGGAGTGCTAGGTAATGATGGAGAACTCTATGTCAACGAAATCACCAAAGAGGGTACATATGGGTTACCGCTAGAAGGAGTTACAGCAACTGAGTTTTTGAAATATTTTGTTCTTCCTGAAATGGAAGTCGAGCGAATTTTAAATTGTGTAAGGTACAAGTATCTTAAAGCTATATATATTTCAAACATTCAGGACCCCTCCAGATTAATTAGCTCTCAACACAATAAAGCCTTTAAGGCATTGTCAGGATTACGTGTTTGGCAAGGAGACTCTCCTGAAAGAAAAAACAATGATTACTTTTGGCAAAAAGAAGGGTTTTCTCAGGAGGCCAAAGATCAGCTCGATTGGCAAAAAGAGCGCGATGAACTGGAGATAGTAATAAGTCTGATCAAGCTTATGTATAAAAATAACCTTTCTGGGGTATACAAAGAACTTATTGCAATTAAGCCAGGATTGCATGAGATTTGTATTCATGATAACTATTTTGATTCTAACATAGAAGTAGATAGGAGTCCCAGGAATGAGGTTTTTAATATGTTAAGGGGCAAGGAGAGAGAGCTCCAGCTTGATGTGTTACCGAATGAAATAAACAAAAACAGTTATTTTAGTTATGCACCATGTCATGTAACGGAAGGACCTTTTGTTTTCAGGAAGAGTCTCGATGTGTCCTATTTTAATGAAATCCGCAAAATCCAATCTGAAAACGATCTGCATAAGTTGCAAAAAAAGTTTCACATTCTAAATTATTTTACTCCTAGAATTGATTCCAGAGAGAAGCTTAATAATTTTCTTGAAAAAGCGAAGAATTTTAGATCCTTCCGGTAGGAACGTATTTGTAAAAAGAAACTTGCCGTCACGACACAATGTTGTCGCCAGTCAATGGTATACTCTTCCTTGTAAAATAGAGGAGGAAAACATGAGTAAAACAACAAAAGACACACCTATCAAAAACGATTGCGAGTATTTCAGCGAATACGGGAAATTGTATAATCTTCTGATTGAAAGGGATCGGTGTCTAAAAAGGGTTCGAAATGGAAAGGTCACTGATGGAACCAGAAAAGCTCTATCCGATTCTGTGGAGAACATAACAAAATGTCGTAACGAATTCTGGAAGAGGGTTAAGGCGGGAAAAGAAAATGGCAAGGAATATCTATTTGAGAAAATAGCAGGAAAATGCGGATTTACGGAGACAGAAAAAAGAGTTATCTTATTTTTTGTTTCGCTCACGAACATGGTGGATAAGGATGCCTTACGAGAAGTTAATACAGTGGTCGATTTGTTTGATTTTTCCGGGTCTGTCTTGCCGAGAGCTAAACTCGCTAGAGTTATTGAGGGGGAAAGGCTATTAACTAAAAGAGAAATATTACAGAAAAAGACCGGAGATTCCTGGGAGGCTACAGGGTATTGTCTTAATGATGAGTTTTATCAGATGGTAATGAGAGTTTTGAATGGGGAAAACCTTAATATTTTTGATAAGCACATGGAAGGGAACGATAAAAAACAAAAAGGGATGGAAAAGAAAAAGACAAACATAACGAAAGTGGGAACAGTTAGAGAAGCGGCATATACATTTGATGATGTTATCGCACCGGAAGAGACTATAGCTGAAGTAAAAATGTTTCTCGATATGGCACGGGGCGAAGAATCTGATAAGTTCGGAGTATTTAATAAAATAAAAACAGGAAGAGGGACGGGGTTTTTGTTTTATGGTCCTTCGGGAACGGGAAAAAGCATGATGGCCGAAGCGGCAGGCTCATTTGTAGGAAAAAGAGTTCTGAAGGTTGAATATCCAAAAATACTGAGTAGCCTTCTTGGGGATACTGACAAACAAATAGCACAGATTTTTAAGACTGCAACAGAAGAAGATCTCGTAATTATTTTAGATGAAGCGGACAGCCTTTTATATGACAGAAAATATGCCCAGTGGGAACATGATCTTAGATTTGTAAATGACATGCTCCAGGAAATCGAAAATTATGAAGGTATAATAGTTTTGACCACGAATATAGAGACATCGCTTGACCCTGCATTAGAAAGAAGACTTGCCTATAAAGTAAAATTTGATCTTCCGAAGGAATCGTCTCGGGGGAAAATATGGGAAAGACATATGCCGACGGGTGAAAAGATAAGCGCGGATATTGATTATGATAGTTTGAGCCGAAAGTATGAATTTTCCGGGGGGAATATAAAAAACGCTGTTCTTAATGCTGCCAGAGCAGCCACCTCGGCGAAGAGAGAAAAACTTACCATGCAGGATCTTGTGAATGGAGCAGAGATGGAAAGAAAAGGCATGTTCTCGAAAGAAAAACAAAACATTATAGAAGGGTTTGCTTGCAGAGTTAATATGTAGCAGGATATATGGCTTTTCTAAAAAAGCATGGTAAAATATGAGCATGTTACCAAAAGACAAAAATTACGATAAAAAGATATTCAGAATAATCCATATTCTGAATCAACTTGATAGTGTAGGCAAGGTTTCTACAAAACTGTTGGCGGAAGAATTTAATGTAAATATAAGGTCGATTCAAAGGGATCTCCAGCTTATTATTACAGCGGGGTTTCCTATTGTTTCCGACGAGGAGAATAAAGGAGAATACAGGTTTTTTGAGGGTTTTTCTCTTAAAAAGATGATGCTTTCAGAAGAGGAAGCGTCACTGTTGTCCTTTTTGTATGATATTGCTCACAGCCTAGGTCCGGAATTTGACGATGCTTTCAGAGGGCTTTTCCAAAAAGTTCTATCAAGAAGTGCGGAATCTCCTTTTTATGTGAAAATGCCTGATGGGCAGAAGCTTGATAAAAATGTTCCCTTTATTAAGGAAGCTGAACAGGCAATAGAAGAGATAAACAAAGTAGAGCTAAAATATTTTAAAGATGGCAAAGAAAAACTTTACCGGGTGGCACCCGTAAAAATAATATTCTTTGAAGGATTCTGGTATCTTATGGCAGTAGTTGATGGGCGGGATTGGGTCGTGAAATTCCGGTTCGATAAAATAATAGATTTTAAGATACTGGACGAAGAATATGATATTCCTGAAAACGTCAAACTAATGCTGGATCAAAGTGTGAATATCTGGTTTACAGAAAAAAGGGATACGAAAATTGTGGTGCGTATAGATAAAGAGATCGCATACTATTTTAAAAATCAGAAGTACCTGCCACTACAAAAAATAACGAAAGAAAACAAGAACGGTTCATTAACTGTAGAAGCAACTGTTTGTCATCATATGGAGGCGATTCCTACCATTTTGCGGTGGTTGCCCCACATTAAGGTTATAACTCCCAAAAGCCTGCAAAAAGAAATAACCACAAGAATTAAGGAATATCTAACCAAATAGATTCCCGGTAAGGTTCTACCCTCACAAGAGGGCCACAGTCTTCTGAATATACCCCGTAATACCTTTTTAAAATAAATTATAAGCCACGACACAATGCTGTCG
>CAYZXR010000012.1:0-19478 GCA_964482475.1 uncultured Planctomycetia bacterium
TCTTGGGCCTGGAAACCGCAAGGGATAGATATTCCCCTGTCTTTTCTATCATTAAACCTTGTTTGATAAAGTTATCAAGAATGGATTTAGTCTCTTTTGTCTTAGAATCTTCATTGATTTGGGGGTCATTTAATAACAAAGATATGCTTTTTGCTTTATCGCAAGCTAGATAAATCTTAGCTTCAAGTCCTCTGCAAAAAAATTCTCTCTTATCACACGGGTCTCTTGTATCAATTATATTTATTGAATCATCAGAAGCAAACATATCAAGCGCTGCGTTCTCTGTTTCTTTCCATTCTTCTACCGCCTTAATAAGTTTCGCTTCATATTTTTGTGAATTATCTTCGTATTCTGCATCAAAATAGAATGCCATATCTTGAATGTTTTTTTGACTTACTCCAGGGTATACCAGATTGTACACCTTTGAAGAATGAAGATTTTTAATCTTAAAGAAATCAGGGTCATTCACGTAACTACTAAAACGTTCTAATCTTACATGACTAAATCCAACAGGAGGCTCTAGATGACGAAGTAAAGGCATGAGCTGTATCATCTCTTCATATTCGGCATAGTCTTCACAAGGAAATCCATACAATAAATTCCAGCTTACATGCACACCAAATTCTTTTGCCCATTTAAGAGTAGATACATTGATTAGCTGGGTAGTTCCTTTGTTGATAGCTTTTAATATATTATTACCAAACGATTCAATTCCTGGTTGAATTCTTTTAACCCCCGCTTTAGACAATATTGCCATATGTTCTTTTGAAATATTTGCTTTTACTTCCCAAAAAAATGAAATCTTTTGCTTCTTTTTAGCAATTGCTGGCAAAAGCGTTCGGTAATAATTATAATCCATAATATCGTCAGACATGCGAAATGTACTGTTATATTTGTCCGATAGGTACTCAACTTCTTCCATAACACGACTTGGAGATTTGCTTTTGAAGGCCATGTTATTCTCAAAGCAGTGTCCGCAAAAAACACAGCGTTTACGCTGTCCCCACCAGCAACCACGTGATGTTTCAAGCGGTATTTGCACTTCAAAGGTATTTTGATCTGCATTGTCTTTTAAAAATGAGAAATATTCACTGAAATCAGGATATGCAAGAGAGTCCATATCTTGAACAGATAAAGATTTTTCTTGATTGAATCCTGATTTAATGTGAGCTCGGGAAAGCATTCCAGGGATTGAATCTGTATCGATATTTTCTTTTTCTAAAAGTCCTTTGACAAGAATGGGAAAGGATATGTCTCCCTCCCCCTGGCAGGCATAATCAATAAACGGAAATGAACGCATAAGCGCTTCTGCCATAGTTCCGGAGCAACTAGCCCCACCAAATACAATCTTTAGATGCGGATGAGTTTGTTTTAAATGTTTCGCAAGTGCAAGACATGCACAACTTTGCTGATTTGAAGCGCTAAATCCTGCAATGGAATACTTAGACCAATCTACAGAATCGAGGCACTCTCTCAAAAAACCGGGTATTTTATCGCGTACTTCGAAAATCTTTAAAATACCCGGCAAGAATACTTCATCTTTTTTCTTAATGATGTCCGACAAAAGTAAATCAATATACTTTTTATCTGCGGTTTTATTAACACCAAAAAGTTCTTGGGAAAAGAGCCAATCACCAATCAAAAGAGCAGGATTGAAATTTTCTGCGATTATTTCATAATTATCAAGACCTATTTGAAATGCGAACTGCAAATCAAATAGGTGTACATCACAGGGAATCTCACTCTGCTTTAGATAGCCCTTAAGTAACGCAATACTTAATTTTGGTATCCTATGCGCACCAAAGGGCATTGATAATAATGCAACTTTCTTCATTTATGATATTAAAGTACAGGTATTCCGAATTTCGGCAAGCTTTCATTAAGAACCGAAGCAAGGCCTTTACCATCCATCTTTTTGAGTGCTTCTAGTTGTTCAGACGTAAGTTCAAATCCAGCTTCCTTTACTGTTGTTTCAGGATCAGAAGCAAGTTTTTTACGAAATTCTTCATTAGCAACTGCACGACCAACTAATTCATATATTTCTTTTTCTGTTGCCATGATGCCCTCTCTTTGTTTAAAGATTGATGTTTTATAATTTTAAGTTACCTGCTACTTTTGGCAGGCTCTCGTCTAAAACTGTCGCAAGACCTTTTCCATCTACATTTTTCAATGTTTCTATCTGTTCGGCGGTAAGGTCATACCCCGCCTCTTTGGCTGCCTGTTCAGTATTGACTATCAATTTTGTGCGAAAATCAGCATCAGTAACTGCGCGCCCAATAAGTTCATAAATTTGTTTTTCTGTTGCCATGATAGTCTCCTTTTTTTGTTTGTACTAACAAGTATATCCAACGAATTCTACTATGTCAAATTATGTCAACAAAAAGATACCAATGTCTCATTAAATACCGGTTTTTGTCTAAAAGTGTTTCATTATCTGCTTAATATACAGCAATAATTTGTGCTGATCACATTCTGTATATGTCTTTAATAATTTATCACGTATATCGATAAATTTATCTACACAACAATAAGTTTTACAAAGACACGAAGAACATCCATCACTATTAGCGCATAGTGGCAAAGGCAGATTATCAAACTTTTTCAAAGGTCTCTCTTGAGGTGTTTTATGATAAAAACTTGAATAATATCCTTTTACAAGAAGTCCTATACAGTCATAATAATCGGATTCTTGAAATTCGTTTTCTAATTGTTGCAGAATTTGCTGGGTACTTTTGCTCTGTATCAACATCTGACAATATCTTTTTAGTATGTTGATGAGGTCTGAAAAAACATTTTTGGATTTATCTAGCACTTCTAGCGCTAATTTGAAATCTTTGTTTTCTATAAACACAAACGCCATAAATATAATCGGACCTATCCATGCAGAGACAGGAGTTCCTGCCAATGCTCTGTCCATCAGACCAAGTATGTCCACAGAAAAAGGATTATTATTTTCAACATAACAAGAAACAATGCCAACCAGCTTCCTAGTCATCTCCTCAGCGTTATTATCGTTCATTCTGCTTAATATCTCGAGTATTAAATTGGGATCCTTAAAGCTCAGTGCAAGATCATCTAATGCGGGCGGGAAAAAGCTTAATCCTGGAATAAAGATATAATATGTAGGAACTCCAAGAAAGGAACAATCTCTTATACAAATGGTTTTCTTATCCCTATCAAGAATATCTAAAAGATGTTTTAAGTAATATTTGTTTGACATCCCAGCAGGAGCAAATACTGTTGTAGGGTATGAACTTGTTACCGTAGTCCCTTCTAAAAGATACTTTACCAATCTTGCAGGGTGATTAAATAAATCTTTACCAGCACATGGATTGTTGCATAAGTCAAAAAAGGATGCTTCATCGTTCCCCCAAATCTGATATATCTCGGTAATGCACCTCTGAAAAGCTGTTTCAAAAACAGGATCTGACCCGAACCCAACGCCACAGTGACCACTTTTCTTGTCAATCAATACAACAGCAATAACCGGAAAGCGCCCATTAAAGGTGCAATCCTTTAATATTATTTCTATGTTTTTACTTTTAAACTCATTAATGCTATTCAAAACCCAGGGATCCTTAATCCTTAGGCGCTCTAGTGGCACCGTGGGAAACGAAGCGATATCTCTCATGGCTACTGCTTGAAACGCATAGCGTTCCATAATTTCGCATATACCTTGACATATTGCTTCTTCTGGGCTGTTGCCGGCACACATACCGGTACTGCGAGTTGCTGAAAGCATTAATTCATAAGGAAGAAAATCAACTTTCCCTTCAAATGGCATAGAAAAAGGAAGACAAGGTAGTTCATCTGCAGAAATGTTTTCAGGGTCTAAACCGTACAACATAACGGGATATTGTTTGATCAATTTATATTTATCGATATATGATGTATCCGGATGTAAATCTCCTTTAAAGTTTAGTATTCCGTGTCGACCAAATTGTTCATGTGCATAACATTGCAAACGTTCAATGTATTCGGCATAAGCACTAGCTAAGGCATATTGCTTACTCGTTCCTTTTCCACCGGCACTTAACAAGGTGTAACCATAGTCCTTGATGATGCATGACCAACAATTGTCAAAACGGTTATCAATTTTAACCGGTTCTGTTATTGACAAACCTACACGAGCCAACCTCTCCCTAATACGGCTTACTGTATTATTTGGATCGAGATCCTTATGAATGGCTTTACTCTTAAGAATGTTTTTGGGTGTTTTTTCTGAAGTATTCAATGGTTTTTAAATAGCTTTAGAGTGTCTGTCTTTTTTAGTTATTAGCCTTTTAATCCAGATTATCCCTCTTGCTCCTAGCCCAACCATCAGGAAAGATCCCGCAACAAGAGTTAAGCCACCAAACAAAATAGCGGCTACTATATCCTCTCCTTCAAAAAGGGAGGAAATCATTTTGCTAAACTCGTTTTTCCAGATATACAATACAGCACTTAACATCAAAACTGTAAAAACTATAGATAAAAAACCGTATACATAAAAAACTTTTTTATCGTAGGAAGAAACCCTCTCTTTTTGGCCTTTCCCCGTAAGTTTATTAAAAATAAAGTTCAATGATCTTCTTCTGAGATTGGGCATCTCAAGCCATTCCATAAGAATATAATAGCCATCATATTCAAGCAAAGGATTAAGATTCAATAATGCCATAAAAAAACTTAGATAAGCAGCTTGATATAACACTAATGAGAAATCGCTTTCAGGAATAATAGCAACTATTACACAAAAAAGACCAGCCACTATAATGTTAATGGCAGGCCCTGCAAATGCAACCACAACTCGAGCCAATGGTTTTTCTTCAAGCCACATATCTGTCGAGTCAACAAAGAAAGCAGGTACTCCAAAATAAAACATTAACCCGGCTCTTCTCACTTTTCTTCCATAATGCTTACATGCCATAGCATGTGATAACTCGTGGAGAAAAATCAAAATTGGATAGGCAATAAAAATAACCACCAAACCCAAATCATAGTCCCCTCTTAAGTCAAAAAACTGAAAAATAGGGTTTGGTTCCCAATAAATAAAAAGCGCTAGCCCTATTATCGATATCAGACCAAAAAATATCAATGATACCGGCTTAAAAAAGAATTTACCTAAGAAATTATATGTATTACTTAAAAATTTATCCGTGATTTTAAATGTACATTCTTTTTGAAAGGCACTTGTGGCCAATTGCATAAGCCGACTATCAATTTCATTTTTTTTGACTTCAACAGTTTTTATTGTATTACTGTTCTCGATCAGAGAGTGTGCAGTTAACTGCTTAAGAAGGTTTTCTATACGATCAAAGGGGAAGGTCCCGAATTTCTTATGGTATTCTATAACAATATCTGCAACATTGCGTTGACCGTCTATCAAGCTCCAAAGATAATAGTTCTTGGAATCTATTCTGAGATATCCGTTAGCTTCTGAATTGTGCAATATATAGTATGCACTTCTATGCCTTGTTTTTATATGCGCACTTTGTATGTCAGGTAGGCGCTTTGGAGTTGGATGATCTGGCTTGTTGTTGTTCATGTTGTTCATTTGGAGGTATTGTTGATTTAAAAAACGTTTTGTGAACATAGAAATGTGCATCTGAATCCATTGCACAACAGTTTAGCATTAAACATGGGGGATTACAAGAAGAGTATAGATTTGCACAGAGATAAACATACTGAAAACACCGATAGGTGTATCATATTTACACCGTAGTTATCAAATGTAGAATTAAAAATATGTTAAGGGTTTTTAATGCGCCAGTAAAACGGCGGAAAGACAGGGATAAGCACCCGTTTGCGCTTAAAACAGCTATTTTAACACCAGTTATCGTTTTTTTCTTGGGTTTTTATATAATCATCTACCGCTTTTTTTGATATATACCAATTTCTTCCGAATTTAACTGCTTATGAACGAAAAAGTTAAGCATTCCACACGCTATACAACTTTTTACAAGCTTAGGACAGGTATTCACCTTTGATGAGCACGTTTTGGGTACAAATCAAATAATTAAGTATCGTGTACTCTGGAATTATGCTAATTCGAATCGCTGGTTAGCCAAGGCGTATAATTAACACTTCCTGTAATCTGAGAACTGGGATCATCTGTCTGTCCCCACCAATTATAAACAGCATCAACCACATGAGTATCAGCGTCACTAAAAACATCTGCATTGGCATTATTGTAGATAGAATTACAACCCGCCGATGTCTCTGTTCCCATGTCTAATGTCAACGTAACATCTTCGGAGTTAATGTCCACCAACACTCCATATTCATCGTTATCCGTAATTGTATTGTTTCTAACTTCGCAATCAAGAGAACTTCCATTCTTATAACAAGCTAGCACCAGTCCGGCACTGGCTCCATTGTTTATAATATTCCCCGAGACCTTTGCGTTAGTTATAATTGCGCTACCCCATACACTCGACCCGTTTGCTATAAGTCCCACTCCCCCGGTGCTGGCACTAGAAACCGTATTACCTGTGACAGCAATATCATCTATAGCTCCGCCGTCTGTCTGAATCCAAATACCATTACTCCCACTGCCCATAACCCTATTATTTCGAACCGCTATATTTTGACTGAGAACAACGCTGTTTTTACTGTCAAATAAGATACCAGCACTGGTAAAGCCTGACATAGTATTGCCCTCTATGGTCACATTCTGCACGGTGCCATTAAGGTTATATACTCCAATGCAGACAGGGGTTAATTCTGAAAAGGTATTTCTAGAAATAGTAATCGTATCAATAAGTGCTGTTGTTGTATACCCTATCGTAGACACATTGACGCTGGATGCAGCGTTGTTAAGAAAAATATTATCGGTTATAGACGCTTCTGTTATGGTTTCATTGATGCCAGCCTGGACATTAATAGCCCCTCCCTGTGATAGATTTCCTTGTAACACGCAATGATGAACTGCTGTACTGTTTGTATTGCGCATAAGTATAACTCCGTTTATGGAATTTTGTGCTCGCACCCCCATGACCGTACAATTATCAACGTCACTAACAGTAAATGCTTGGCCGAGCCCACCCCCATCTACTACAGGATACCCCGAAGCAGATACTCCGTTAAAGCCTCCATCATAGCCACTGCCCCATATCGTAACACCCTCAGAAAGCGTAACATACTCCGCATAATTGCTGTTACCTTGGTTTATATAAACCCATTTATCTCCTATCACGTTAGCAACCCCTTCCTGTATAGTGTTATAGGGATTATCTTGGGTGCCGTCTTCTACGCCGGTAGTATTAGAATTATCTACATAAGTAAGGTCGTGCTCTTTAGTCTCTGCGATCGTTGAGCTGCCCTCTAAAACAACATCTATATCCCTTACAACCATGTCTGTCATGCGTTCTCGTAAGGGACGCGTACCTTTTCCAAAAGCAAAGACTTCTTTCCATCCTTTGAAAGGATTTTTCCCATTCAAAAAATCACCTATTGAAAACGGCAATGAGACGTATCCTCCGATATACCCTTCTGCGGGAGACATATTGTCACCGGACACTTCGGCATCGATTGTAATCATCGGGGTAGGTCTTATCTCTATTCTGCCCCTTATGCCATTGATGGTTTTACCAGACTTCGGAAAATAATTATACCCGCCAATATACACTTTTGTTTCTATATAATCCGATATATAGGGTATTAGTAGACCTGCTTCGTAATCAAGACCTGTTAGCGGTTCCTCATACGAAGTCGCGGTGTTCCTGATGAGGCTTTTCGAACCAAAACCATAGGTGATATTCTGTTTAGCTATTTTTTCGTCTGATAAGTGTAGGTAGAAATTGCCTCTTAAGTCTACCCTCTTTGAGAGAGCCTCGGCACCAAACCCAATCTGATTGAAACGATTGCCATACATAGTTTTTCTTGTATCATAATAAAAATTCCCGCCAAGTATTAGCTTGTCATCAAAAACTAAATTACGGATACCACAACCTATGTTCTGTTCGTTTCCTTTATCATCACCCCACACTAATTTGGGGTTTATAAAAAACAGGATTTCATTTGTTCCCGCAACAGGTATGAAATAGTCTGTATAGAATAAAGTTCTGCCGTTTCCCCCTCTTGTCCCCGGCCTAAACATCATGAGCCATTCTTCTGAAGAAGACATAAACCATTGCTTATTGATGTTTATATTACTGTCTGTTGCTGCAATTTCGCCAGCATAAGTACTTGAAGAGTAATGGATGGGGAGGTACGTCAAAATGAACAAAGTAAGAAATATGTTTTTTAGTGAATATTTTTGCAATCTTGTTTGTGGCATTGCTAATAACCGTACATTATCAAAGCCCTTTTGTCAACCAACCAAAGGGTCTTTTTTTTGATCTGTTTCTGTCAACCTGCTAATCAATAAAAAGATAGCGCGTAGGCTTAACAGATAAAAAACCGTAGCTGATCCTCTTGTTGCCTATTTACGGCTATCTCTTTTGAATCCAGCATCTTAGAAAAATATATGGCGAAGAGGCAGGGATTCGTTTAGCTATATTCCCCTATCTCCTTTATTTATAAGCATCTTACACTATAAGTGCTTTATCTGCAAGAAATTATGTTGTCCAGTAATTTACCACAAGTTGCTTTAGTTTTCCTTAGTCTGGGGGTTAGATGGGCACATATTGGGCACACTTAACACTTACTCTAAATCGTCTTTTTTTATCTTTTCCCCGCAATGTGGGCAAACTATATAATCATCGCCTGATTCATTTATCTCGCCCTTGTAGATCCCGGCTTGACAATGAGGGCAAGCTACACCACCTGTAAAATATGCAAAAACCATGCTAAAAATTCGTCGTCCGGAAAAATATTCATTTACATAGTTGTTGACGAAGTAACTCCTGTGGACCATCCGCTTTTGTTATAGTCGCTTTTAAACGTTCTTCTGCCGCCTGGAAATATTTTTCGTTAATCTCTACTCCAATAAATTTTCTCTTCAGCTGCAAGGCAGCAACCCCTTTTGTTTCTCTATTCTTAAAACACCAAAAAAAGAACCCCTAAAACTTAACAAGATCCGCAAATCTTACATTTTTATTCTTATTCCAATCCATAATTTTGACGTAGATTCCATTGTGTCTGTTTGGTTGATTGTATTTACAACCTTCACACTCGTGTTTTTCAACCGTATCCGGAGTTGTTTCAAACAGAGTCGTTTCACCAGGAATAACCTTGGTTTCATGATGGCAGCTCATCAGCACGACATACTTTAAGCCATCCATTTGGAAAATATTCCAACTTATAATTTCGGCGAATTCTTCTTGCATTTTGAGAGTCGGTGGTCGCTCAAACTGCGCCTTATAATAATCGATAAGTGTGTAGAGTAAATTCTCTCGCGCGATTAGCACATTATCACCCTGCCATTCATAGCCATAACTTGCTTTAAACGCTTCTTTCGCCCAGAATAGCCACTCTTTTTTCTCATGACAATACTTTGATACTACTTTCAATTTTCTATCTAAAAACCCAACACGATTAACTAATTTGATTAATTTGCCAGTATGCGCAGTGGGATTATAGCGACTCACAATAAAGGGAGCCTCACCACAAGAAATCTCTAACTTGAGTTCTTGAACATATTTTTTCCAATTCTTTTTATTAGGCATGCGATCTTGACCAGAGACATCTACAGCTTTGTTGATTTTGTCGACAATCTTGAGTGGTGTAAAAACCTCAGCCCTATCCTTGGTGCGTCGACGCTGTTCACCCAAACTCTTGGCAGCTCTCGGTTGTATAATCATGCCATATTCCTCCCATATTTTTCCGTATATCTCTGTTATTAACTCCCTTGCTTCCGCTGTGATCTCAAATTCACCTTTCATGAGTGAGATTTTTTTCAACCACTCAACCAGGCATTCATACTTCTCATCATCAGCTTTGGGCGGCATGGGTAAAAAACGGTCTTTTTCATCCATGGCTACAACGGGTAAAAATCTTCCGAAAAAACCTCCGGTAATATCTGAATTATTAAGCTTCAACCAATCTATCGTTGTCGCACCCAATATGGACAGTGATGGTTTATGAATAAATCGATCTTCCGGTTTGATATTTTTCAGGCTTATCTTGTATATAGACGGATTATCCCATAGATCTGTTATTACTTCTTTTAGCCCAATTCCATGCCCTTTCCGACAATTGTCCATTAACGTTTTAAACTCGCTATAGTAACCAAGCCTATTAGGGTATTCCAACAATTCTCTGAAGAAGCCAGCTAACGACGTTTCATTCCCAACATAGGCAAACGGATCAACTTTGTTCAACATCTCAAAGGCTGGTCTTGTTGCGGTACTTTTTCTCGCAATCCCACTTTTCCCGACGAGTAATACATATAGATTCAGAAACAATTTACCCGGCGGAAAAGATAAATATATATTCCTCTTGCAACTCGCACCCACTAAAAGCAATGCTGCCCCAATATGATACTGAATAGACGCTTCTGATAGAGGGTAAAGGAAATCCACATACTCCTTGAGAAACCCATCCGGGAGTAAATCATATATTGGCGGTTTACCCTCAGAAAGGTTGGCTATCTTCTCCTCTTTTTTATATGGTTCAATGGCCATCACTACAGACGGTTTCTTGACATATTTCCTTCTTTTTGGATCTTCGGTTTTCAATTCTTCCATTATTAGCTCCTCTTTTTAGGTTCGTTTATGTATTTACTCATCAATGTCTTTCAGCTTACGTTTTATCACATCTCCATTAAATAACATCACCATCACTGAACCTGGATTTATTTTGACAAGCTCTACTTCTTCCACTATTTCACGCTTCCCCATATCTGCTCTCCTTCTAACCATGATTTTTTCTCCTATTTTTCCTGTCAAGTTTAGACCTGTCTGTTCTTGTATCTTTCTAGTTATTGTGTTTTCCATCTTTCCTCCATATTAAATGTTGTTTCCGTTTCATGTACAGAACACCTGTCCACATCCTATTTCTCTCATCCCTTAACCGTCCTACCATCGTGTATACATCCGCATCACCTCCGATAGCGGAATTCTATCACTTTGTGGAGATGGCGTCGAATCAGATAGCAATTAGAGGATTTTGAGATCAACTAGAAGATTTTTGAAGCCAATTAGAGAAAAAAAGAGGGAAAACCATTTAATCTGGTCTTCCCTCTTTTATGATAAATGCTAGTCAGTTTATTGGAAAATAATGCAATACTTCAATTCTGGATTAAACCACCAAGTACTCTTTTCTTCATTGCGTCCCCTATGGCTCTTAACCCATTCTGAACGCAATACACCTGTAGCTTCTAGATTTGTTTTCATCTGGTCCATCAAATCCATTACACTATTTCTTTGTTGTTGCTCCTCTCTCATTTTCACTTCTGGCCAAATAGTCTTGAAAATTTCAGCTAAGGTATATTTATTCGACATATCTCCACTCAGAAAAAAGGTCAATAGTTTTCTTGGCATTCCAATCATTTTAATCTTATCCCCATACAAATAACATGTATGGTTTTTTAAATCTAGATATATGGCAAACTTGTGCTTTTTCTTTGCAATTCTTTTCAGTCTTGATTCAGTCGCATCCTGTGGTGGTCTTTGTTTCTCTTTTTTTCCATTATAAATCAAGATTTTATTGTCAAAACATGTTTTTACTTGTGTTTTTTTACACGACTTATTTGCCTTAAGAATATTATTTCTAGGAACAGCTTTTACTAATGTTTTCCCGAAATTTCCAAAAACATTTAAGACAAACTCCTTAGTTTCCATCAATTTCTTTTTCGAATAATCCTTACTTTTAGCTTTACCAATCTTCTTAGCCTCACGATATTTAGCTTTAGCCATTTTGGGGTCCATATTCATTCCGCTTTCGAAGTAATATTTTGCAACGTAACCTATACTACATGTCGCTCCCCACACTAAAGGAACGGTGAGCAATGGCCCCATATACGGTAATATTGTCTTATACAGCCCTAATACTGTTTGCTGAGCTGCATAACCCATGCCTATTACAGCTCCAATTTCCATCATTGCCTTGCTAACCTCTTTTTTTAGTATTTTTTTGCCAGTCACAACCTTCTCTATATGCATCACCATAACAACCTGTATTGGAGCTAATATAAAAATATCTGCAAAAGGTATCGGCTGGCATGCTATTATTCCACAGGTAACACCCGTGCTATGAATTATCATATCTACTTTTTTAGATGGAGACAGATTGCTAGCAACAATCTCAGAGAATTGTTGATTTGCAGAATTAATTTCTTTATTTGCGATTTTATTGGCTTTTTGTTTTTCTGACTTGGTGGGCTTTTTGGAACCTTTTTCGGCTTGCACGTTAACATCCCTGTCGCAATGCTTGCATTTGATAGCAGCATTTACAATTTTTCTATCACAATATGGACATTTTTTTTCATTAAGTGTTCCTTGTTATTCGTTTTAAAATGGCTGATTATCGATTTTAGTATATCATCAATGTTTTCTTCTTCCCACAACAATCTTACGGATTATACTCTTAATTCAATAATACCATCAAATAATATAGATTTAGGGGTGGGTGTATCTCTAGATACTCAAATTGCGGCTGAATTTCCACCACACTTTCACCACACTCGATGGTCAAATATTGATTATGGGTACTGATGAGGACTGACCCTACCTGAGACATGCTGTTGTTGTATGAGCCAATGAAATAGCGGGTTACAAACAAAAAAGGCGACCCCGTGATGGGAATCGCCTAGTTTGTGTTTTGATATGGTGGGGAGAGAAGGATTCGAACCTTCGAAGGCTGAGCCGACAGATTTACAGTCTGTTGCGTTTAACCACTTCGCTATCTCCCCACAAGGGGTATATAAAGAACTATTACTTCTATTTCGCTTATTTCACTTTTACGATCTTAGCGTCCATAGGTTTCGCTTCAACTACTTTCGCTTTCATAGGTGTTGCTTTCACTACTTTCGCTTTCGCGATTTTTGGATTAGCAACTTTCGCGCTAGCCGTGATAATGTTGTCAATCTTCTGTTTAATATCCCTAGGTGCGACCCTGTAATAAATATTCTTCTTCAAATAACTGGCGTCCTGTTCTATCAACGTGAACCGCACTTTATACTGCGCGTTCATAACACCAAAATATGAAGCTGCCGCGAGCCCAACTACCGCAAGTGCCAACGCAACATATAAGCTAAGAGTCTTAATCATTCTTCCTCCAATAAGTTGTGGCCTTACTATAAAAAAGTGTGGAGCCGGCGGAGGGGATCAAACCCCCGACATTCTCATTACAAGTGAGATGCTCTATCAGCTGAGCTACGCCGGCTCGAGTGTTAAAAGATATCATCTTTCCTATAAAAAATCAAATATTTTCGCACAATACCGGGATAACGTTTTTATTTTCGATTTACCCCAGCCCCGCTTTATGAAAAGCGTCCGGTAGAGAGTCCAAAACATCTACCGCGGTCAAACTAAAAGGACCGACATCTTCGGCAGCTATATCCCCCGCTGATCCATGTAAATAAACGGCTGAGATCGCCGCGTCAAATATATCCACGCCCTGTCCGATGAATGAAGCTACCATGCCTGTCAGAACGTCTCCTGTCCCGCCTGTAGCCATACCTGAGTTACCGGTATCGTTGATGTATACACTTCCGTCCGGGGAAGCCACCACTGTCTCATGACCCTTCAAACAGACTACTACACCCGCACTAGCGGCAAGTTTCGCAGCGGCGCCCTCTCTATCAGCCTGTATCGCGGACACTTCCTGACCTGTAAGTCTTGCCATCTCACCCGGATGAGGTGTTATAACCGTTGCGGCGTCGCGTGCTTTCAGCATATCTATATTCCCCTCAAGCGCGTTAATCCCATCGGCATCAAGAACAAGCGGGCAATCTATTTTTCCTATCAATGTCTTAACAAGCTCATATGTATCTTTATCACCGCCAAGACCCGGCCCCATCGCGACAACGTCGCTCTCGGCGACACAGCCTAAAATGGCGGGAAGAGCTTTAGAGCTTAAACTCTTATTTTTATTTTCCGGCAAAGGAAATGTCATAACTTCTGTTAGTTTTACTTCCATTATCGCGTTAAGCGATTCCGGTATACCGTTAATGACAAGTCCTGAACCCGCCTGAAGCGCACCCTCAGAAGCAAGATAAGCGGCCCCCGTCATACCTAAAGACCCTGCGATCACAAATACTGTCCCGTAATCACCCTTGTGAGAATCATTCTGCCGTTTCGGTATTTTCCCTACATTTTCATGAGCCATTTTTCATCACCACCGCGTTTGATACAGCTACTTTGTGAGTGTGAGATATGCTTACAAGCACATCCGCTATGCTAAATTTTTCTTTGAGCTTTTTGGCCGCACCATGCAATTCCGCGTACGGTTTACCATCCGCCGAATTCAATATCTCTATATCCGGCCACCTTAACCCTATTTCCGCGCCGTCAGGAATAGCTTTTTTAACAGCTTCTTTCGCGGCGAACTTACCGGCCATATGTGTGAAGTTATCTTTTTTCGTCCCGGCATATTCCAGCTCGCGGGCAGTAAATATCTTCTCAAGAAACTGTACCCCGCGCGTTTTCGCCGCTTTCGTAAACCGTTCTACGTCTACACTATCTATGCCAATACCTATTACGTTCATTTGATAAGACCTTTCATCTCTTTAACCGCTTCTTTAATACCAACAAATACCGACCTCGAGATTACCGAATGGCCTATATTAAGTTCATGCATACCCTCTATGGCGGCCACCGGTTTTACGTTCTGATAAGTAAGTCCGTGTCCCGCGCATACGGTCAGACCTTGCTCTATAGCGAAAACAGTCATTTCTTTCAAAATATTCAGTTCTTTTTCGTAGTCGCCTCCGGCATTAAACTCCTCGGCATACCTGCCGGTATGGAATTCTATGATCTCGGCGCCGCTTTTCTTTGAGGCAACGATCTGCGCGCGATCAGGATCGATAAACAGGCTTACTTCTATTCCCGCGCCGGCAAGATCCGCAACGACCTCTGACACCCGCGCGAAATGACTCACACAATCGAGCCCGCCTTCAGTAGTCACTTCCTGCCTATTCTCAGGCACCAATGTAGCTTGATCGGGCTTCACCTGAATCGCGATACCTACTATCTCAGGGTCTACCGACATCTCCATATTAAGTTTTGTGCGCACTTTGTCTTTTAACGCGCGAAGATCTTTCTCGTTGATATGCCGTCTATCCTTCCTGAGATGACAGACTATTCCGTCGCACCCGGCTTCTTCACATTGAATAGCGGCAAATACGGGGTCGGGCTCAAAAGTCTTTCGGGCTTCCCTTACAGTCGCGACATGATCTATATTTATACCAAGTGTGATCATTTATCTCCATCCACCTGGCCTTCTGCCTTTTGCAGCTTTTTAATCCCGTCTTTTTTGAGAAGAGGATATACCGGAAGCACTACCTCCACAACTTTATCATCAAGCGGCAGAGATTTAACATTGGAATGAACACCTAATTTTAAAGTCACTGAACGTGTATATTCCCCCAGATCTATTCTGTCAGTCCTGAGTTCAGTAACTTTATCTACAATGACCTCAGGTCCGAATATAGCCACGGTCGCCGGACGGATCTTTACTTCCTCAAAAACGACCTTATATCCATTAGGAGTTTTGCCGGTAAAAACAGGTTTGACCTCTACTTCTTTTACGATAAAATTCGTCCGTGACAAGATCTCGGCCACCGTTTCTTTTCTCTGCGAATCGCTATTCACAAGATCAAACACATAAAACCATGTCGCGATGGCCAAAACCAGCGAAAGAATTTTGGGCCAAGAGTTATGAAAAATATTTTTCAGCAGTCCCATTACTTATCCTTGTTTTTCGCGACAATGTTTCTAAAATACTCAACAAAAGACATCTTTCTGGTCTTGGGGCTGAACATGCCCTCTAAAAACACAGCAACATTTTTGGGCTCAAGACATCTGGTAATCCTGCCGGAAACGGCTATCGAGATATTACCCGTCTCTTCACTAACCACAACAACAACCGCATCCGTATCTTCACTCAAGCCTATCGCAGCCCTATGCCTTGTACCCATTGTTTTCGGGATCTCCGGATTCTGCGTCAGCGGAAACAGACACGCCGCGGCCTCAATACGTTCACCTGAAACTATCACACCACCGTCATGAAGAGGAGTCGTCGGCATAAAGATAGTGTTAAGAAGCTCACTGGTAACACCCGAATCTATCGCTACCCCGCTCTCGACATAACGCCTCAACCCTGTTTCCCTTTCAATAGCGATCAATGCCCCTATCCCTTTTTTGGATAGTACTACAGCAGCCTTCGCCACTTCATCAAGGATCTCTTTTTCACGCGAGAACATACCGAAACGTCCGATCTTCGCCAGACCTCTTCTTATTTCAGGTTGGAATATTACGATGAAGGCAATAACCGATATAGTAAGAAGCCGGGTCAATATCCAGTTTATAATAACAAGATTAAGACCCCTGGTCATCATAACAACAATGCATATTATTATCACGCCTTTGAGAACTTGTTCGGCCACCGTTCCCTTGAGAAGCAGAAAAACCGTATAATACGCCGCCCAGAGAAGCATTATCTCAAGAATAGTATCCCAATTCGCGACTAAAAAATTCATAAAAGCCCTTATCCCTGTATTGCGTCTATAACTTTAATAACATCCATCATTTCATCAACGTCATGCACTCTTACAATATCCACTCCGGAAAGCGCGCAAACAGCCACACTTGCCGCTGTCCCGAATATCCGCGCATCCGGCTTCTTGCCGGTTATTTCTCCTATAAAAGACTTTCTCGATGATCCCACAAGGAGAGGTTTATCAAGACTCCTTAGTCTAGGAAGCTCCCTTAAGATCAAAAGATTATGTTCAAGCGTCTTTCCAAAACCTATACCCGGATCGACCACTATTTTGTCAGGACTAATACCCGCGCATTCGGCTATATCTATCGACTCTCTGAGATATGCGATGATCTCGGCAATAACATCACCATATTCGGGGTCCTCCTGCATATGCCGGGGTTCACCCCTCATATGCATCAAAACAACACCGGCGTTAAACTCAGCTATCACCCCGGCCATTGCCGCCTCACCCCTGAGCGCTGTTATATCATTTATATAATCAGCACCCGCTGAAAGAACCTCACGAGCAACCTCGCTCTTACGCGTATCAACCGAAATCGGTATATCTAAAACATTTTTTACGGCCTTAACCACCGGCAACACGCGCCTCAACTCTTCGCTGGCGGAAATAGCCTCGCTCCCGGGACGGGACGATTCCCCGCCAATATCTATTATATCCGCTCCGGAACTTACCATCTCTTGAGCGTGCCTTACAGCATGATCCGCGTCAAAATATTTGCCACCGTCACTGAAAGAATCCGGCGTAACATTCAATATCCCCATGATCTTTGTTCGCCTACCAGCTGAGCTTTTCTTATCCGTAACTTTTGCTGTCTGAGACATAATATCCATTACGCTTTTTTGAAACCAAGAAGCGTGCGCACCTCTTCTTCGTCCATTGTCTCTTTATCAACCAGTTTATTGGCCAATAGATCCAGTTTGTCTTTATTTTCTGAAAGCTTCTTTTTCGCGAGCTCATAACAATCATCGACTATCTTTTTCACTTCTTGATCAATAAGCTTCGCGGTATCTTCAGAATAATTTTTTTCTTCCGTTATGTCCCTGCCGAGAAACACCTGACTATGACGTCTCCCGAAAGTAAGATGTCCAAGACGTTCACTCATGCCGTACTGCGTAACCATGTCGCGAGCCAGCTCGGTAACCCTCATAATATCATTTTGCGCACCCGTCGACACTTCCTGAAATGTTATTTCCTCACTGATGCGTCCGCCAAGCATACCGCAGATCTTACCGATAAACTCACTTCTCCTGTGAATATACTGATCCCTTTGGGGCAGATGCATAGTGTATCCCAAAGCCATTCCGCGGGAAATTATTGTAACCTTGTGTAATGGATCGGCACCTTCGACAAGGTAAGACATGATAGCGTGCCCCGCTTCATGATAAGCAATGATCTTTTTTTCTTCATCACTGATCTTTCGAGATCTTCTTTCAGGCCCGGCCATAACGCGTTCCATAGATTCCTGCAGTTCTGACATTTCAACTGAGTTTTTATTGCGCCTTGCCCCGAGAAGAGCCGCTTCATTTATAAGGTTGGCAAGATCCGCACCGGAAAACCCGGCTGTCTGCTGAGCTATTTTCTTGAAATCCGCTTCTTTATCTATTTTTACCTGCCGCGCGTGAACTTTAAGAATAGCTTCTCTGCCTACCACGTCCGGCTTATCTACCACTATCTGCCTGTCAAAACGTCCCGGTCTCAAAAGCGCCGGATCAAGAACATCCGGACGGTTGGTAGCGGCTACCAGAATAATACCGATACCTGTATCAAACCCGTCCATCTCAGACAAAAGCGCGTTAAGTGTCTGTTCTCTTTCATCGTGGCCGCCGCCTATACCGGAAAACCTCTGGCGCCCAACAGCGTCTATTTCATCCATAAATATTATAGATCCCTTATTGCTCAGTTTAGAAGTCTTCTTCGCTTGAGCGAAAAGATCTCTAACACGTGACGCACCTACACCCACGAACATTTCCACAAAGTCAGATCCCGAAATACTGAAAAACGGTACGCCCGCTTCACCTGCTACCGCTTTCGCGAGCAAAGTCTTACCCGTTCCCGGGGGACCCATCAAAAGAACACCTTTCGGCATTTTACCGCCCAGCTTCTGAAACTTCTTGGGGGATTTTAGAAATTCTATGACTTCCTTTAACTCTTCTTTCGCTTCTTCTATACCGGCAACATCGTCAAAAGTGATCTTCAGCTTGTCTTTAGTAGCCAGTTTTGCCCTGGATTTACCAAACGACATCATCTTGCCGCCGCCCCCCATAGAGCCTCCCCTATAAACAAAGAACCATAGAAACCCTATAAAGAGAACCATGGGACCCAGGGTATAAAAAATATTGGACAAGAAAGTTTGCGGCGGTTGAACATCAAAATCCGCTACTTGCTCGCGCATTAATTTTATGAGTCCTGTGTCACCGTCAGGAATATTAACTATAAAACTTTTGCCGTCATCCAATTGTCCCATAACACGGTTATCGACCAACCTGGCGGACACAACATGACCTGTACGATCATTTGTCTCAAGAGTCTGATAAAACTGCTTATACGTGATCTGACTCGTGGTCTGATCATAAGCCGAGAATACCCACTGATAGATGTAAAAAAGACCCATTATAAGAAGAAACCAAATGAAGATGTTTTTATTCTTCGGCTTAATGGGTATACCCTTTTTCTTTTTACCTTTGCTTGTGTTTTGATCCTGTTTTTTTGCCATTTCCCTCTCTTCTAGTAAGTGTAATTGCTCATCTCGCGTTATTGTAGCATACTCATCACTCTTGGTCAAATAGGGGCGTTTATCAGCTATTCCTCATCAGCTTTCAGTTTTTAGTTTTTGGTTTCTAGCTTTAAATGTGTATAGCTACCCTCTAAAAACTAACAACTAGAAACTAACAAC
>CAYZXR010000012.1:19578-20792 GCA_964482475.1 uncultured Planctomycetia bacterium
TTTCGCCTGGTGAAAACAATGTCCGCCTCGCGCTTCGAGACCGTAACTCCCGGAAAATTCAATGATTTACCCAACTCCCCGGCTCTTATAAAATAGTCCATATCCATCCAATGCCGATACGTCAACTTTTTCACATCCCCACCCGCACGTATAAAAAGCTCCTTGAACAATTCTTTACGCAAAGTCCGCGGTTGAAGAACTATATCTTTCGTGTTTATAGACACGTGGCCTTTCGCCACATTCACATTCTTAGAAAACACACTTTCTTTCGCTTCATCAAGAAACGCGGCATCTTCCCTCATTGTATCGGAAAGATTGGCAAGTGAACGCCTGATACGCGGGTTATACTTCTCTAAAAACGGAAGAACCTCATGACGCACACTATTACGGACATATTTTGTATCCCTATTTGTATGATCGTCCCGATACGCCCATCCCTCCGCGTTAAGCAGCTGTAATATATCTTTTTTGGAGGCTCGTATCAAAGGTCTGATTATTTTAATACCCTTTTCATACCGCACAGGTGGAATACCACTCATTCCTTTAAGAGACGCGCCTAACATAAAACGCATCACCATAGTCTCCGCTTGATCATCCAATGTATGACCGGTAGCGATAATGCCGCAGTTGTGTTTTTTCGCGGCAGTCAGCAGAAACTTATATCTTGCTAAGCGAGCTTTTTCTTCAAGAGATATTTTTCCTCCGCTGGTTGTTCCAAGATCGAGTTGTTTATGCTCACACTCAAATCCGAGTTCTTTTGATAATTTTTTTACAAACGTGGAATCGGCCGCAGAACCCCTTTTCCTTATACCATGATCCAGGTTGCCTACAACTATCTCAACACCTAGTTTTTTCATACCGGAAAGCGCCCTTAAAAGACATACCGAATCCGGTCCACCCGATACGGCTACCAACACTTTATCACCGGGATGCAGCATATCATAATACTTGATCGCGTCTTTAATCCTTTTCATAAATGCCGAATATGATAATTTACGTTTAGTCATGTTATTCCCTATGCCATCAAAAAATCTTCCTATAATTTTTTAATGGTACTCCGAATTTTGATCCGTGAAATGTCACAGAGATTTTACGGATGATTACCACCAAGATTTGGAGCACTACTTATTATTCCAACGCTTTCTTGATAGCCCTCGAAAGTTCCTCGTCGTCTATAGGCTTAACCAGATAATCAGTTACACCCTCGGCCTGGA
>CAYZXR010000013.1:0-6009 GCA_964482475.1 uncultured Planctomycetia bacterium
ATCCCACACCTGTACCTTCTCTTCAAAGCACATAATCGTTTAAGATTTCATCTGGCTTTTCCAGAATTCTTCCGGTATAACTGCCCCAGCGATAATTTTCAGGGCGTTGGCTTACCGGATTCATTTCTATGTAAGTGGCACAATTAATAAGATATTGATCTTTTTGTATGATCAAAGAATACCCCCGGAATTACAAAAACGGCAGCAATGCCCACAATCTTGGTTTCTTTTGTTCAACATGGTATAATATGGCTAAACATATGAGATATCGCAATAAAAATAAATGCATAGTTTTTGTCATAGCTGTTTCAGTAAGCATTTTTTCTATTTTCGCCATGCCTTGCTATTCCGCGTTTGCCTTACCTACAGGCCAGCAAGTTGAAGCAGGCGATGCGAGTTTCGATTCGCCGGATGCTGCTACCTTAAACATAACAGCGAATGCTAAGACGGTCATCAATTTTGAATCCTTCAATGTCGCTGAAGACGAAACGGTAAATTTTTTCCTTCCGGGTGATTCCGCAAGTTTGCTGACCAGAGATATAGGGACAGGCGTTAGCGAGATCTACGGTACTGTTAACTTGAATCAAGGTGCGTGGTATCATACGAATCCGAATGGCATTCATATTGGACCTCAAGCTATTATAAACATACCCACATTTGTAGCGTCAACACTTGATATCTCAACTAATAATTTTATTAACGGAAATTATGTTTTTGAACACAATTCCGATCAAGTCTATGCGCAAATCTTGAATGAAGGCCGTATCACAGGCCGCAACATTACGCTTTTGGGTAGCGCGGTTCATAACTCAGGAATTATCGTTGCTAACATGGGTAAGGTTCATCTTGCTTCAGGAGATAAAGCCACAGTAAGTTTTGATAGGAACGGTTTTATACAGGTAGAGATAAACGAAAAAACCAGCGGCAAAGTACTTGACGCGGACGGGAATTTAATAAAAGACGCTGTAGCCAATCCCGGCACGATAGAAGCGTGTCAGGTTATTATGAGCGCCAAGACCGCCGCTGCCATTTTTGAAAACGCGGTAAATAATACGGGTATAGTAAGAGCCACGACAATTGTAGAGATCGACGGTGTTATCAAGATCATCTCTGATACTAACGTGACTGTTGCCGGTACGCTAGAGGCTGAAGGAACGGCCGATGTGTATGTTGATTGTCCCGGCACCATGACTTTAACGGGTACTATCTCTACTGAAGAAGGCGCTATAAAAATCGGTACAGAAATAGCTCCTGAGGAAATAGAAGGCACGCCTTCCTATATACATGCCGAAGGCGACCTTGAGATAGTGAGGAAACGTCAGGACAATAATATTGTTGTATTGGAAACCTCAACAGGAGACGTCCTGCGTTATGCGGCGGATGGAGACCTGAAACTCACAGCTGAAGAGGGCAGTATTCTTGATTCTACGAATACCGCGATAGAAGCTAATACCCTGGAAGTCTCAGCAATAAGTTTTCAGATTTGGTCGGCTGCTGCTGAAACACATCTTAAAGTTCAAGAGGGAGATTTCGAGATAGACGAAACAGTGTATATTTCGGAAGAGATTGTTGAGTTAAGAAGCCCAAAAAGAGGTACGATACGTTATTTAACGACAAATGATATAACGATAGAAGCATCAAGAGGTGCGGTTAACACCGCACCGGGAGTGAGCATTCCCGGTAATAATGTTAAAATATCCGCTCAAAAAATAGGCAGTTACGATAATCCTGTCGGTATAAACGCTAACACTACATACATAAACCGTATCATGGGGAATATTGATGTTACGGAGATGTGGGGGTTAGGATCGACACTATACGCGCGGGGACCGGCACCAAGTGATGACCCCGATTCGTGGGGTTCGATAAGATACAATGCCAATTCACAGCTCATTCTTGAAGCTGCTAAAGTAACATCTACAAGTGATACACCGATCCATTTCTACGGAGATATAACCTTCCATAACTTCGAATGTACTGTTTCCGGAAAAAAGATATACTTTGAGGCCGGAAAAACCTATACGTTCAAAGACTCTTTAACTATCATTGGCGGGCATAGCGGAACAAAGTTGATAGAGCTCCGTTCACAGGAGACAGGTTCCCCCTGGTATATGCAAATCGATACAAATAACTACGATCTGGCTTACATAGGTGTCGGAGATTCCCACAATATCAATAATTCCAATATAGTCGCTTATCCAAAATCCGATTTTGGAAATAACATCGGCTGGGCGCACAATGACTCGGTATACTGGACAGAGGATACTTCTGGGGATTGGAGTGATACGGCAAACTGGAACACCGCGTCTCTTCCCACCGCCGGGGATGATGTATATTTTACCGTAGATCATAACGGAAACTCCACGCTAGACGGTGTTTGGTCAATCTCTCAGGGCACTGTTGACTCCATAATTGTTAATGGCTATACCGGAAATATCGTCCAAAATGGTGTTGTGACTTTAACTGGTGATTTTTCACAAAATTCAGGTACATGGTCGGCAGATGCTACCATGACTGTTACGGGCGACCTTACCGTAACAGCTGGGATTTTTTCCGGCACGGCAAGTGTAACAGTAAATGGCGGAGATGTAACAGGGGACGGTTTTATAAACATGACAGGCGGCACCTTCCTACTAGACGGCACCGGTTCATTCGGCGGCGCGACAGATTGGACATTTTATAACCTTACCTTTGGTGATGAGGCAGATGAGCAAATTACCACAAAACTTGGTGATAATAAGATAGTTGCGGTACAAAATCTCAAAATATCTATTAATCAACGGCTTGAAGCCGGTACTGGGACTTGGGATCTTGCCTGGGGGAATGGATATTTACAGGACATTTCACAAATCGCGACTGGATACGACCATACGGTAGCGTTAAAAGCAGACGGCACTAGGGTATACGCGTGGGGACGGAACAACTATGGCAAGTTAGGTGATGGCACTACGACAGATAGACATACCCCGATAGAAGTTTTGGGAGTAGACGGTGTGGGGTATCTTTCAGATATATCTGAGATTACCGCGGGCCAGTATCATACCGGTGCGTTAAAATCAGATGGTACGAGGGTATACACGTGGGGGCTTAATAACTGTGGGCAATTGGGTGACGGGACTATTACGGATAGATATACCCCGATAGAAGTTTTGGGAGTAGACGGTGTGGGATATCTTTCAGGTATATCCGAGATTACTGTGGGTTGCTACCACACCGTAGCATTAAAATCAGATGGGACGAGGGTATACGCGTGGGGGTTTAATAACTGCGGGCAATTGGGTGACGGGACTATTACTGATAGACATACCCCGATAGAGGTGCTTGGGGTAAGCGGTGTGGGATATTTAACAGAGATATCGCAGATATCGGCTGGGGGCTATTATACCATGGCATTAAAGTCAGATGGTATGCGAATATACACATGGGGACAAAATAGTTATGGTCAGCTAGGTGACGACACTACGACAAATAGATATACCCCGATAGAGGTGCTTGGGGTAAGCGGTGTGGGGAACTTAACAGACATATCGCAGATATCGGCAGGGCAGTATCAAGCGGTAGCGTTGAAATCGGACGGTACGAGAGTATACGCGTGGGGATGTAATGACTGTGGGCAATTGGGTGATGGCACTACTACAAATAGAAATACCCCGGTAGAGGTGTTGGGAGTAAACGGTGTAGGGTATCTTTCTGATATATCCAAGATTGCGGGAGGATACGAACATACGGTAGCGTTAAAAACTGACGGTACGCGAATATACACATGGGGACATAATAACTATGGTCAGTTGGGTGATAATACGACGACAGATAGAAATACCCCGGTAGAGGTTTTGGGAGTAAACGGCGTGGGATATCTTTCCGGGATATCCGAGATTGCGGCAGGGCAGTATCATACGGTAGCGTTAAAATCAGACGGCACGAGAGTATCCGTATGGGGGCGAAACAATTATGGTCAAATGGGCGATGACACTCAAACTGATAGTCATATCCCGGTAGAGGTGTTGGAAGCGAACGCGTCGATTTACTTACAGGACATATCACAGATCGCGGCGGGTCATGGACACATCCTTGCGTTAAAATCAGATGGCAGCCGAGTATACGCATGGGGGAGTGGCGGGCTTTTGGGTGACGGCACTGGTTCCTCTAGAGCTACGCCGGTAGAGGTTTTAGGGGTAGGCGGTGTGGGATATTTAACGGGCATATCTCAGGTTTCGGCGGGACAGAGTCTTAGCCTAGCATTAAAATCAGACGGCACGCGAGTATACGCGTGGGGGAATAACCGTAGTGGCCAGTTGGGCGATGGGACTACTACAAGCAGGTTAATCCCCGTAGAGGTTTTGGGAGTAAACGGTGTGGGATATTTAACAGGCATATCTCAGATTTCGGCGGGGAGTAGTTTTTCGATAGCATTAAAAGCAGACGGCACGATAGTATATACGTGGGGAAGTAATTGGCAAGGTAATTTAGGTGATGGCACTAATATAGATAGACATACGCCGGGAGAGGTTTTAGGGGTAGGCGGTGTGGGATATTTAACGGATATATCCGCGATCTCGGCGGGTAATTGTCATGCGGTTGCTTTGAAATCGGATGGGACGCGTATATACGCCTGGGGGTACAATGGGTCTGGCCAGTTAGGTGACGGCACTACGACAAAGAGGTTTACACCGGTTGAGGTGTTAGGGGTAAGCGGCGTGGGATATCTCTCTGGAATATCAAAGATCGAGTCGGGCCAGTCTCATGTCGTAGCTTTAAAATCGGACGGCAGCCGAGTATACACATGGGGACGGAATAATAAGGGTCAATTGGGCGATGGTACTACAACAGATAGACATACCCCGATAGAGGTTTTAGGAGTGAGCGGAGTAGGATATCTCTCCGGAATATCCGAGATTGAGGCGGGATATCATACTTTAGCGTTAAAATCAGACGGCACGCGTGTATACGCATGGGGGTCTAATAGTTACGGACAGTTAGGTGATGGTACTACAACTGATAGATATACCCCGATAGAGATGTTGGGAGTAGGCGGTGTAGGATATCTCTCCGGAATATCCGAGATCGTTGCGGGATATAGCAATAGCTTAGTGGCAAAAACAAACGGCACGCGAGTATATGCATGTGGACGGAATAGTGCGGGCCAGTTAGGTGACGGTACTACGACAGATAGAGATACCCCGATAAATGTATTGGGAGTAGCGGTTCATACGGGAGCAAACGGTGTGGGATATTTAACGGATATATCCGAGATCGCGACAGGATTTTCTCATACGGTAGCGTTAAAATCGGACGGCAGCCGAGTATACGCATGGGGAGCTAATTGGTATGGTGATTTGGGAGATGGTACTACAACAAGTCGGTCGACCCCGGTAGAGGTCTTGGGAGTAAGCGGTGTGGGATATTTAGCGGATATATCGCAGATATCGGCGGGGGATTATCACACCGTCGCGTTAAAATCAGACGGAACGAGAGTATACGCTTGGGGATATAATCGCTATGGCCAGTTGGGTGATGATACTACGATAGATAGACTTACCCCGGTAGAGGTCTTGGGAGTGGGCGGTGTGGGATATTTGACAGGCATATCCGAGATTGCGGGAGGATACTCACATACGGTAGCGTTAAAATCAGACGGAACGAGAGTATACGCTTGGGGATATAATGGCTATGGCCAGTTGGGTGATGATACTACGACAGATAGACTTACGCCGGTAGAAGTGCTGGGGGTAAACGGTATGGGATATTTAACGGATATATTGCAGATATCGACGGGGGATTATCACACCGTCGCGTTAAAATCAGACGGAACGAGAGTATACGCATGGGGATATAATGGGTCTGGCCAGTTGGGTGATGATACTATGATAGATAGACTTACCCCGGTAGAGGTCTTGGGAGTGGGTGGTGTGGGATATTTGACAGGCATATCCGAGATTGCGGGAGGATACTCACATACGGTAGCGTTAAAATCGGACGGCAGCCGAGTATACGCATGGGGAGCTAATT
>CAYZXR010000013.1:6109-19803 GCA_964482475.1 uncultured Planctomycetia bacterium
CATACGGTAGCGTTAAAATCGGACGGCAGCCGAGTATACGCATGGGGAGCTAATTGGTATGGTGATTTGGGAGATGGTACTACAACAAGTCGGTCGACCCCGGTAGAGGTCTTGGGAGTAAGCGGTGTGGGATATTTAGCGGATATATCGCAGATATCGGCGGGGGATTATCACACCGTCGCGTTAAAATCAGACGGAACGAGAGTATACGCTTGGGGATATAATCGCTATGGCCAGTTGGGTGATGGCACTACGACAGATAGACTTACGCCGATAGAGGTGCTTGGGGTAAGCGGTGTGGAATATCTAACGGATATATCGCAGATATCGACGGGTGGGTATCATGCGGTAGCGTTGAAATCAGACGGAACGAGAGTATATGCTTGGGGATATAATTGTTATGGTCAGTTGGGAGATAGCACGATGACAAATCGGTCTACCCCTGTAACAACGGTTGTTCTTTTTGCCAAACCCTTTACGGTTGAAGGTACCTTTGATGCTCAAACATCGACCATTGAATACTCAGGTACTTATCTAAATCCCTTTTGGGAGGATACTGTAACGGTAGTTGCCTCTACAACTTACTACAATCTTACGATAAGCATCGCCGATGAAACGATAACTCTTACCGGAGATATTACAATAGAAGCTCTTGAGATAGACGCAGGGTCCACGATGAGTACCGGAGGATATTTATTATCAGTTGTGGGGGATGTGGTCTTACAAGGTATCCTGGATGCGGGTAGTTCAACTGTAAATGTATCAGGCAACCTGATTACTAATTCAGGAGGGATCATTCAAGGGATAAATCCGACCCTTCATGTTTCAGGATATATCGGCACAGAAGGTGATCCGATCAATAATGCTGTAACAGGGCAATTAACCGCGCGTGCCGGTAACATGAGAAATTACTTATCAATCGCGTTAATCGGTAGAGGTAGATGTTCTTTTGAGGAACCTATCCCGGGTTTTGTAATGGTAAACGGTAATTTTGCAACACAAATAGGACAAACAGCAATCCGCGGAATGTTAACAGAAGGCGAAAGTTGTATGTATGAAAGGTTCTATTTACCGCAACCCATAATATTGGAAAAAGCTCTCCGTCCCATACCCGCGGAAGTCGTTATCATCCCCTAATCCCGGAACGAAGACCGAAGACAGTACCGTTTGTCAGATTGAACCCATAGTTGTACCTGGCTCTAATCCCCAGAATCAATTTTAGACCTGTCTCCGTCGATTGCTTGAAATAACAGTAATTTATCTAATAAACGTATTCAATTGCATGATGTTCTAGTTTTGGCATATAATAATCGGTGTGAAAAAAGTAATAACATACATAGCCCTCACATTTTTTCTTAGCACAATTGGTTACTATCTAATCATTCATTCAAAAGTTCTAGGGATTAGTCCGTTTCTTGCCATGTTTTATTTAATGTGGTGTCCAGCCCTTTCAGGGATCATTACTTCGTTGGTATATGAAAAAAGTTTGTCGGGGTTAGGGTTAAAATTGGGGAAATTGCGGTGGTCGGTGTTGGCATATTTCTTACCAATAGTTTATGCAGGTGTAGCTTATTGTGTTATTTGGCTTTCTGGTTATGGTGGGATTAATCCAGATTATAAGTTCAATTTTTTTAAACTAATTGTTTTTGGGACTATGTTCAATGTAGCTTTCGCGGCCGGGGAAGAAATTGGTTGGCGGGGATTTCTTGTGCCGCAACTTTACAAATTAACAAGCTATACAAAAACCTGTTTTATTACTGGGATTATATGGGCGGTTTGGCACTTTCCGCTTCTTATTTCCGGTATATATCTAGCAAGGATGCCGCTTGGGTTACAACTCATACTTCTGGTTATAACTGTTACCGCAATGACATTCCCAATAAGTTGGCTGAGATTAAAATCGTATAGTGTTTGGCCGGCGATACTACTGCATAGTAGCCACAACCTTTATATCCAGAGATTTTTTGATCCGCTAACGACAACAACTGGTTCTTTGACTAAATACATGGTTGGCGAGTCCGGAATTGTTATGGCTATAATTTTTGGTATTGTGGGAGTGATTTTTTGGAAACTGAGGGATCGGCTTCCCTCTAGGAATAATAATCAGGGACAGGTACCAAGTTGATCCCCGGTCTGGTACATTTTCAATCCCAGGCTGGGAGGAAAGGAGGAGGGCTTCATGCTAGCGAAATTGTTTGAGGTAAAAGAAACTGGAGGCAGAGGGAAGGGGCTTTTTGCTAAACAGTTCATACCAAAAGGAACGATAGTGTGGGTTGAGGATGATAATCCTGATAATGCCAAGGTGCTTACTGCGGAAGATCTTGGGTATGATAAAATGTCCGAAAAAGAGAAACTGGAGCTTTTTGATTACGCTTATCGCAGGGAAAATGGCACATTTATCGCATTTTCTGACGATACCAAATATATTAATCATTCCTGTAACGCGAATATTCTCGGTACCGAACTCGGATTCGATATTGTGGTCAAGGACATTGAAAAAGGGGAAGAGGCTACGTATGATTACAGGGATTTTTATGATGAAGTCGAGATGGCCTGTCTTTGCGGAGAAGAAAATTGCTGCAAAATACTCAAGTTCATACACCCTGTTCGGGATGATCTTAAACAGTTCTGGAAGGAAAAAACAGATTTTGCGTTAAAGCTGGTAAATGATGTCGAACAGCCTCTGAAAGAAGAGCTGAAACAGACTAATAACTAGTAACAATCAGCTCCAGGGGTCAAGTTGATCCCTGGTTCGGTACATTTTTAATCCCAGGTCTGTCCCTAAATTAAAGCTAGACCCGTCCCCAGAATCAATCCTAGACCTGTCCCCAGAAAACATTTCATCTTATGCGGCGGTGAAGGTATAATAACAACATGTTTAATAAAAAGGGACATGGGCAATCAGTAGAACCTATTAGACAGATCGATCCTGAGAAGATCAAGATCGGTGATGTGACATTGGTTGCAAGTGGTACAAAGGTGATTATTGCGGTCCAGGAAAAGTATAAGTATGGGGAGAGTAGTAAATGGACCCATGTTGCAGGCAGTATAGGCGGTTGTGATCTTGTTGAAGGACAGGTTCCATGGTCAAGAACTTGTAGTTTACAAAAACATTATGTAGATAAGGGTGTTGAGATACGGGTTCTGCGAAAAAAAGATTGGGATAATGAAGCAAAGGATAGGGTAAAAGTAGCATTATGGTGGGCAACAATGAATAACACCCTTTATGATATTCCCCAACTGTTTAATTATATCATAGGGCTTGGACATGGAAAACTTTGGTTATCTTTGCGGAATAGATTCAATAATCATAAAACATTAATTTGTTCTGAGTTGGTAGTAAATGGTTTTTTCAAAGAAGGATATAACTTATTTAATAAGCCCGCAGGGAATGTTTTACCGGCAGATTACGATAATACGGACATATTTGATATCGTTGAGGATGTGTGGGTGTAATACAAGTTAAAGCGAGAACCGTCCCCAAATGACGTAAACTAGGAATGAGAAAACAAAACTTAAACATTGTAAAGTGAAGAGGGGTATATCATGGAGATTCATGAACTTATTGTGCCTTTGGGGGTAGCTACATATGTAGGCCTTTTTCTAACAGTGGTGAGTGGATTTTTGATATTTAAATTCCACGTGAAATGGATTAAAATGAAATTACATATATGGCTGGGGATAATTACTGTTGTACTTGCTACCGCACATGCAGGAGTTGTAATCTATTTAAACCATTAGCGGGAGGATTCATGAAGAGAATATTTCTATTTGCGGTATGTCTTTTATTGATATCACAAACAGCTTTTGCACATCCTCCTACGGATATAGCAATCATCTATGATAAGGGAACAAAGATGCTGGAGGTTGTGATAACGCATCCCGTGTCAAATTCCGAAAAGCATTACATAAAAAAGGTTGATACGGCTATCAATGGTGTGGAAGTTATCGAGCAAAAGATATCCCGTCAGGATAACGGTACTGCTCAGAGAGCGTGGTATTATATACCAGACGTAAAAGATGGTGACGTGATATCGGTAGAAGGCTATTGTAGTATTCACGGGAAGCTAAAAAAAGAAATTACTATAGAAATGTGAGATAATGGTTTTTTATAACAACCAGGGACAGGTGTCGAGTTAGTCCCAGGTCCGGTACATTTATAAAGCTAGACCCGTTCCCCGGCTTTTTCATTCCCCAAGTTTATTTCTTGAGTATTCAAAACTACTTTCTTTTTATGTGTTGTCGGGAGTATAATAAAAAATCACAAAAAAGAGGGGGATATGAAAAACTTTTTTTTAATTATTATATTGTTTGCATGCTTTGCCTGGAACACGGTAGACGCATTCGCTGCAAATCCTTTTGTTCAGTTATTGCAAGTGCCTCCTGGGGAAATGAGAACATTTGCTTCATATAACTACAGGTATTATGGAACGTCCGATGTTAGCAATCAGGACACTGATGTTGGGATGCAACAACATGATGTTGTAACAATATTACCGATTATGAAAAAAGAAAATTCAGATTTTTCTGTTGTTACTACATTCCGGTATGTGAATTGGGGCACAAAGGCGGTTCTTTCGAATACTGACATTGCAATACCAAACAACATATATAACATTAATTTCCTACCTACATATCGTTACGTGTTTGAGAATGGGTGGATGTTTGGGGCAATCGGACAAATAGGGTCTGCGAGTGACAAACTATTTAATAGTATTGATGAATGTGTGTACGGAGCACGGGTGTTTCTTAAGGTACCCTCAGGTGAAAGAAATGCCTGGATGTTTCTTGTAGATTATTCAAGCAATAGGGAGTTTTTGCGAAACATTCCCCTTCCTGGAGTAGGGTACATGTATAATCCTAATGATGACTTGCAGGTTTTTGCGGGTTTTCCGTTCGCTTTTGTGAGGTACAGTCCGGTAGAGAAGGTGCAACTGACATTGTCATATTTACCCATAACTACTATCAAAGCGGAGGCTTCTTACGAGATATACGAAAATTGGAAAATATTTACCGATTTCAATTTAACAGATCAAAGGTATTTTAGAGCTGAAAGAAACGATAGAAATGAAAGAATATTTTACTATGAAAAGAAAGTTGGAGGAGGTCTCTCTTTCTCTCCTAACAGGGGAATATTGTTTATGGTCAACGGTGGATATAGTTTTGACAGATATATGTTTGAAGCTAAAAAATATTACCATAGCCACAATACCAGGGTAAATTTTGATGGCGCATATTACGCTGAAGCAAAAGCAAGGGTGGCATTTTAAAGGCAAAGACAATACCCAAGGACAGGCGCCGAATTAATCCCTGATCCGGCACATTTATAAAGCTAGACTCGTCCCCAGGGGCTCGGAAAACTTTTTAAAGGGCATACATGAAGAAAGAAAACATTTTTAGAGTTTTGGCTGTAACAGCATTAATAATCTTTTTTTCTTTAGGGCTTGAACAGATCTTGTCAAATAGTCTCAATAACGATGAGCGGGCCCATATCACTGCAGGCTATGCTTACGTAACACTCAACGATTACAGTTTTAATATTGAGCATCCACCGCTTGTAAAACAATTATGTGCGCTCCCACTACTTTTTTTAGACCTTACTTTTCCTGTTCAATCTTATGAAAAGGCAGGACGAAATAATATCCAGACTGAATATAGCCTTGGCATAGACTTTTTGTATAAGATGGGGAATGATCTTGATCTTATGCTTTTATTTTCACGGCTTCCTAATTTGTTTATAGGACTACTCCTTGGTGTTTTTATTTACTTGTTTACAAAGGATATTTTTGGTAGTTCGGGCGCATTGCTTGCTCTTTTGCTCTTTGTAGCGTCACCAAATTTCATAGTGCATTCTTCTTTAATAACAACAGATGTCGCTAATACGTGTTTTTATTTCAGCACATTTTATTTGTTGTGGAAGTTTTTTAATGGCAAGAACAGTAAATATTTATATATGGCTGGTATTTCTTTTGGCCTGGCACTTGTCTCGAAATACAATAGCTTGATAATGATACCGGTTTTTTATTTTCTGGTTTCTATAGCGGTGTTTATGTATCCGGAGAAAGAGAATAAGTATAGTATGAAACCTGTTTTATCGGTGAAGAACGTGATTTTACTGATTCTTTTACTTCTGACAATCTCGGCAAAATGGTCAACATGGGCTATGGTGCCAGCAATAGTGATGATAATGTCTGCGTATATTTTACCAATGGGGGACGGGTATAAAAAAAAGATGCATCAGGCTGGAAGTATTATACTATTGCTCTTGATTCTAGGTTTCACAATTACTATTCTTGATTATACTGATTTTAAGGGACTGCCGTTTAGTTGTCCGACAAAATCATATTTTGGAGGTTTTTCTTCTTTTAGAGGGCATTCACAAGGTGGGCAGATTTCTTATCTGTTGGGTACTTTTTCAGATAAAGGGTGGTGGTATTATTTTCCCGTGGCAATAGCGCTAAAGACGCCGCTTCCCACTTTGATTCTTTTTGTATCCGGACTAATTGTAATGATTAAGAGAAAATCATTGCTTAAACATATGGTCTTTTTGTTAGTGCCCGCCGCAGTGTATCTTTTCGTAGCATGTTTTGTGAACAAGGTAAACATAGGAGTTAGGCATGTTTTGCCGCTATATCCATTTATGTTTGTAGTGGCAGGATCATCTGTTTTGGCTTTCAGGAACACTAAATGGGATAGGGCGTGGAAAATTTTATTGGCAGGATTTGTCGTATGGCTGGTTTTGATCATGGCATTTTCAAGACCAGCATATTTGTCATATTTTAACCGAATAATTGGTAATACACAAAATGGATACAAATACCTTGGAGATTCAAATATAGCATGGGGACTTGATACCAAGAGATTAGGAGAATACGCGCGAGAGAATAGTATCGACTCTATGGCAGTGTTGGCTGGATTCGCGCCTGGAGAGAATTTTGAGTATTATGGCGTTCCTGCCAGACCGTTCAGTGTTGAAGAAAAAACATTTCCTTCTCCAGGATATTATGTGGTGGAGACAACCTGCTTTTATAAAAAAGATATAAAATGGTTGAACGATTTTTCGCCTTATGACCATGTAGGCGACAGTTTGGTTGTCTATAAAGTGGATGATGTAGAAAAAAATTAATGATAAACAACCAGGGACAGGTGCCAAGCCAATCCCCGGTTCCGGTACATTTATAAAGCTAGACTCGTCCCTAAAATCAATCCTAGGCCTGTCCTCCAAATAATAATCCGCTCTAAATAAAACTTTTTCAGAAATATTTGTACCTTCATGATTAGAGGGGTATAATAAAGGCCATGGGACGAGTTTGCTCCAAGCAATCAGGGACAGGTGCTAAGTTCATCTCCGATCCGGTACATTTGTAAAGCTAGACCCGTCCCCAATCATTAATGTTATGAGAAAAAGTATAGTTATTATTCTAATTATCATACTCCTGACCGTATTAACGGCTATTACATATCATTTCAGCCAGCAGGCGGATATTAATTATTACCAGGGGCATAGGCTGTTCCTAAAAGGAAACTATGAACAGGCTATACCTTTCTATGTAAAGGCAGTAGAAGAGAGCTCTTCCCGAAGGGGAACTTACAAAGAGCTTGCCTATTGTTATCTCTGGACAGGAAAGTCAGAAAAATCCATTCAATTATTTAAAGATGCTGCTGCAAAAAATCCTGATGATTATAAGCTCAGAGGGTCTTTGGCGGAAGCTTATTCCTGGAATAGAAATTATGCCGAGGCAATAAAAATATTCAAGCAAATAATTATCGAAACAAACAGTTCCTGGGCAAAAGAAAAGCTCGCAGAAGTTTATCTCTGGGATGGTCAGCCTGAAGAAGCAAAAATAATATTGGAACCGTTGGTAAGGCAAGATCCCGACAATTACAACCTCAACCTTATGTGGGGCAAAGCATTGTATTATACCGGAGAAGGTGAGAAGGCTTCGAAGGTGTTTGAAGGTCTTCTAGGGGAAGAGAATGAAGAATAGCAGATTGATCAAAATATATACTGCAGTAATAATTATTGCTTTCACATCATCCGGAGCTTTTTCTCAGGAGAAAAAAGAAGAGGTAATTCAACTTTTAGCCGAGACTTATTTAGCCAGTGGTCAGCATGAGAAGGCCATTGAAGTTTATCGAGAGGTTATAGAAAAAGAGCCATTCAACGTAAAAGCAAGAATCTCCTTTGCGGAACTTCTCAGTTGGACAAAGCAATATGACGACTCGATAGCTGAGTATAAGAAAGTTCTTGAGATAGACCCAGGGAATATGGATGCTCTTAAAAAAATAGCAGAAGTGTATTATTGGAATGGTGACCTTGATAATGCGGAACTTACTTATAGAGAGATCCTGAAAATCAATCCTGATGAAAAAGAAGTATACGCTTCTATTGGCGAAATATTGACCTGGCAGAAAAAATATCCAGAAGCTATAGATTATTTCTCGAAATCCCTAGAAGAAGGTAAAAAGGGAAGGAAAAAGGTGCTATACGGAAGGGCTTTATTGTATTCGGGGCAATATTCTTTAGCGGAAGATGTTTTTGTGGAAGTGCTTGAAGAAAACCCGAGCAACTTCGAAGCTAAAGTGTATCTGGCGGATACATATGCCTATAGTAAAAGGTTTAAGAAGGCCATTGATATTTATCAGCAAATACTGGATGAGAAAGACGACATAGAGGTTAAAGAAAAACTTGCCGATGTCCTAAGCTGGAACAAACAATATGACAGGGCTTTTGCTTTGTATGATGAGATGATTGCTGAGAAATATACTAAAAAAATGCAGCTTCAAAAAGCACGTGTTCTGGGGTGGGCAAGGCGTTATGGTGAGGCAGAGGAGAACTATCAAAAGATATTAGACAGGCAGCATGACGATCTTGTTGAGCTTGAAATGCAGGCAAAGAAAGCTTATTGGAGTGGCAGAGTAAAAACGGCTATAAATAAATACAACGAGTTAATTATCAAGGATCCTGAAAACGTGGAAGCGATGTTTGATTTAAGTCAGGTTTATTCCTACCAGTCGATGTGGAAAGACGCGATAGGGGAATATAAAAGAATACTTGCTGTAAATCCTACTCATTTCAGAGCTAAGGAAGGTTTGGAAAAAACCGATCTTATTTCCAAACACGTTTCATTGAAAACAGATTACAGGTTTTTTGAGGCTTCTTCTCCTTCGAGAGATACGGATATACGAAAGCATGAGTTCTTGAGCAATTTAAAGATACCGCTTAACCATAAAATTTTCATAGACATTGGATACACGCTCGCGGGAAGATATTTTACAGACTTTCATGATATTCTGGAAAATCAGGGAAAAGTAAAAATAACCTATCTTGAAAAACCCGGCTGGCAGATAAGTGGGTATTATGGGCTTATAGGATATAACAAAGACATAGATGAGCTTACACATTTATTCGGGGGAGATTTCGGTTATAGAATAATGGATTACGGAATATATTCTTTTTCCTATGATAGAGAAAGGCTCGAGAATAACAGCACTGTTATAAGAGAACATTATCATAGGGATAAGTTCAAGAACAGAATAGACTTGGATGTTACTAGGCGATTAAAAGTGGGGCTTGATTATACATATGCACATTATTCTGATGACAATTATTTGAACGAACCGGGGTTTGATATTTTATATTATTTTTCACTTGAGCCCAAAAGGTTGACTGTAAAATACAGGTATTTTTATAAAGAGTTCAATGAGAAGGTTGGACAGTATTTCTCGCCAAAAGGTTTTGCCACAAGCACATTTACGATTAACTGGAGGCATTTCCTGAACAAGGAAGAGATATTTTTTGGGGCAAACGACATCTATTATGATCTTAGGTATGATGTTTCGATAGACTCAACTTACATAGTGGAAAATAAATTCACCTGGGAAGCTAATTATGATGTTACAAAAAGATTTAACATTAACGTAAGCGGCTCGGTCATGGGATCGAGTGCAAGCGTTTATAAAGAGAGTGAGGTTAAAGCTGGCATAAGGTGCTATTTTTAAAAAATGGGTAAAAGACTTCTAATAAATTCTATAATCTTACTGGCCCTGATAACCATCATGGTCTATGTCATTACAAGGGCTGTTCTGGTTGGTTTTGCTGAGTATAGCGGAATAGACAGACTTACGTCATTCCTGCTCGTACTGGCGGAATTTTTTATTATTCTGCATGGAATTGGGTATACGCTTAATATTTTCAGGGCATATAAGTACAAACAAATTGAAGGCCAGATAGATAAAGTTGCACACGAAAAGCTTGAAGAAGAACCCTCGGTAGCAATATTGGTGGCAGCTAGGCATGAACCGAAAGATGTTTTAGAGGAAACGTTTACAAGTTTGATAAATCTTAATTATGGCAATAAGAAAGTTTACTTCCTTGACGACAGTTCTGATGAAAATTATAAACGTGAGGCGGAAGAACTTTCTGAAAAGTTAGGCCTTATCCTCTTCAGGAGAGAAGATCGGCATGGAGCAAAGGCGGGAATAGTAAATGATTGCGTAAAGAGTCTTGAACAAAAGTATGTGGTCGTTTTTGACGCGGATCAAACTCCGTTACCTGATTTTCTTAATAGAATAGTGCCGATAATGGAGAAGGATGCAAAGCTTGCATTTGTCCAGACACCTCAATTTTACACCAATGTTGATGAAAGTAGGGTAGCTAGAGCTGCGGCTTTTCAGCAGGCAGTTTTTTATGAATATATTTGTGAAGGCAAAAGTTCACAGGAAGCGATGTTCTGCTGCGGAACTAATATTATTTTCCGAAAAGAAGCGCTATTAGACGTTGGAGGTCTTGATGAGGATACCGTTACCGAGGACTTTGCCACTTCTTTTAAGCTCCACCAAAAGAAATGGAAATCCTTATATTATAACCATGTATATGCCTTTGGGATGGGTCCGGTAAATCTTACAGGATATTTCCAACAGCAGTATAGGTGGGCCAACGGGACCATATCTGTTTTTAAAAGGGTCATAGTAGGACTTATTACACACCCTTTTTCCTTGAAATTTAAGCAATGGTGGGAATACTTTCTATCAGGATCTTACTATATGGTAGGGTTGGCTTATTTTGTATTGATGACATTTCCGATTTTATATCTGTTTTTAAGGGTTCCATCTTTTTTTGCCAGACCCGAAGTTTATTTGCTGGCTTTCTTGCCGTATTTTCTTTTATCAATGAGCGTTTTTTATTTTATCTTAAAAGAAAGGAATTATAAGGGAAAGGATCTTTTTTTGGGGCAGCTCTTGGGAAGTATAACTTTTCCCGTTTATATAAGAGCAGCTATATCTGCGATAATAGGCAAAAAAACAACTTTTGGTATTACCCAGAAGACCAAGGGTGCTGCCATCTCGTATCTTCATCTTTGGCCTCAGATTTCACTTTTAATAATCAATTACATTGCTATAGTCTGGGGGGTAAATAGGTTTATGTATGAAAGGGAACCTGCTATTATTATCAATTGTTTCTGGGCTTTCTATCATTGTTTAATTCTTTCTTCTGTGTTTTATTTTAATGAGGTCTCTGAATGAAAAAGTTCTTAATAACGATAGGTGTTGTGATTTTAGCTTTCATATTGGTGACAGTATTTAATAAGCCAGAAATTAAAGATGTTCAAAGTACAAATAAAACAGAAGAACATTGCCTAACGGGTGCGTTTATTGGTGATAGGCCTAGCCGTCAAGATATTGTAGAGTTCAAGAGGGATTATGGAAAGAAGCCTTATTTTGTAATGATCTTTGTCGATTGGGATAATTATCCAGACCTAGGAGCAATCAAAGCAATTCTAGCGGAGGGGAGCTGTCCTTTTATTACATGGGAACCCTGGGAAGCTCCCTCCAAAACCGCAATAGATTATGACAAGCTTTTGCAAGGCGGGTATGACCAGTATATAATTGATTTTGCTAAACTAATTAAATCATTTAAGGCAGAAGTATTTTTAAGATTTGCACATGAAATGAACGGGGATTGGTACCCATGGTCAGGCAGCAAAATAGGCGTGGATAAATACAAGGATATATATAAACATGTGAAAGATATTTTTGATGGAATAGGTGTGAATAATGTTAAGTGGGTTTTTTCGATTAATGGGGAAGATGTTCCATCTATAAAGGCGAATGATTGCATAAATTATTATCCGGGAGAAGAATATGTTGATTATGTGGGGATTGACGGATACAATTGGGGTAATACCCAGAGCTGGAGCAAGTGGACAACTTTTAGGGAATTGTTTAATGATGCTTACAGTAAAGTAAATGAAGTTTTCAAGAAACCCATATTAATTTCTGAATTCAGTTCAGCCTCAAGAGGTGGAGGTAAAACTGAGTGGATACGTAACGCTATGCAGGACATAAAGGCATTAGGAGAAATAAAGGGGTTTGTGCTTTTTAATGTAAACAAAGAAGTTGATTGGAGTTTTCCCGCAAGCGAAAAACCCGGGAAAGAGTTTAAAAAACAGTTAGAAAATCCGTATTTTAAAGGTAATGTGAGAAATGACGAGTAAAGAAGAATTGTTGATGATATTGAAAAACGCAAGGTATGCTGAAGAAAAAGCAATACCTATCTATACGAAACATCTCAGGTCCGCTATTTTCTGGACAGGTATGGACGAAGAAACCGTTGAAAAGATGAGAGAAAATTTACGTATTCTTGCCGAGGAATCCGAGAAGCATAAAAAAATGGTGAAATATCTCATAGATGTGGTAGAGGAAGAGGAAAAAGATGCTTTCTAAAAAAGATTATAGGGATTATTTGAGTCAGATCGAAAAAGTTGAAAAAGACATGAGAGATGCATACAGTGTTTGTGTTGCTAAGGCTGATGATGATAGGGTGAAAAATGTCTGCATTAAGTTGATGGAAGACGAAACTAAGCATGTGCATATGGTGGAAGATATGATAAAAATGCTGGGTTTGTAACCCCTACAAAATTCCGGGGACACAATACTTAATTATTTGAGTGTTACGATCGTGCGCCCAAAGCGTGTCAATCCAATTCCAAACCAACGGCAAACCAAAATCAAAAACGACACGTAAGGTAGAGAAACACTGGATAACAAACAAGGGATGAATATGAAGTTAAAAGTATCGGTAGCACAAATGGATGTTGCTACTTCTGATCCTGCTGAGAATCTCAGGAAGGGTGAGATCCGAATTGCTGAGGCCGCGGAAAGAGAAAGTGACTTAATATGTTTTCCTGAAATGTGGACTACAGGTTTTAACTGGACAAAGAATGAAGAGATAGCGACTAAACAGGATGAGATCATTGGACGGATCGCGGAGATGGCAAAACGTTACAACATATGGATAAACGGATCCATGCTTGCCCTTAATGATCAAGGCAGAGTCGCCAATACTTCGATCTTGTTTGACTCCGGCGGTAAAATAGCCGGGATATACAGAAAAACACATTTATTCAGCCTGCTCAATGAGGATAAACATATGGCAGCGGGTGACTCTTTATGTACAGTTGATACCCCCTGGGGGCTGGTTGGATTGTCTATTTGTTATGATTTACGGTTCCCTGAATTATTCAGGACTTACGCACTTCAGGGAGTAAAGATGGTTTTATCGCCGATGGCCTTTCCTTATCCTCGGCTCGCTCATTGGAAAGTTCTCGTACGAGCAAGAGCGATCGAGAATCAGATGTTTATGGTTGGTACTAATCAGGTAGGTTCAGAAAACTTTGAAAAAGAAGGCACAC
>CAYZXR010000014.1:0-19385 GCA_964482475.1 uncultured Planctomycetia bacterium
GAACAAGTAGAAGGAGAATAAAATGGCCAAGATGTATTATGACAAGGATGCTGATCTGAATTTGATCAAAGACGAGAAAATAGCCGTTATCGGTTACGGAATACAGGGACGCGGACAGGCTCTGAATTTACGTGATAGCGGGATAGACGTTTTAGTGAGCGAACTTGAAGGTACGCCGAATCACAAACAGGCAATCGAAGACGGATTTGAAGTCATATCCGCTGTGGATGCTGCTAAACAGGCAGCAATTATACAGATACTTACACAGGATCACGTGCAGGCCTCAGTTTACAAAAATGCTATTGAAGCGAATCTTGAAGATGGCAAATCCATTGTTTTTTCTCATGGATTTAATATACATTTCAAGCAGATCGTTCCTCCGGCGAATGTGGATGTTTTTATGGTCGCGCCTAAAGGACCGGGAGCGCTTGTTCGCCGTATGTATGAAGAGGGTAAAGGTGTACCATGTCTTATTGCGGTATTCCAGGATGCTTCTGGGAAGGCCAAAGACAAAGCGTTGGCTTATGCAAAGGGCATTGGAGGGACTAGAGCCGGTGTTATTGAGACGACTTTTAAGGAAGAGACAGAAACAGATCTTTTTGGTGAACAAGCTGTTCTTTGTGGCGGTGCTTCAGAGCTTATAAAAGCCGGGTTTGACACACTTGTTGAAGCCGGATATCAGCCGGAAATAGCTTACTTTGAATGTCTTCATGAACTTAAGCTTATCACTGATCTGATTTATCAGTATGGTATATCAGGTATGCGTAGTCGAGTGTCTGACACTGCTGAATACGGCGACATTACCAGAGGGAAGAGGGTAATAAGCGACGCGACTCGTGCAGAGATGAAAAAGATACTCGCGGAGGTGCAGTCAGGACAATTTGCCGAAGAGTGGATAAAGGAAAATGAAAACGGCAGACCGAATTACAATAGTATTACGAAATCTGAAAGCGAGCATCAAGTAGAGAAGGTTGGTAAGGAACTTCGCGGAATGATGCCGTGGCTTTGATAGCGCATAGCGGGAGTTATGTGTAGGAGATGATGATGAAAAAAGAAAAAATCTTTGTATTTGACACCACGCTTAGGGATGGAGAGCAGACACCAGGGGCGAGTTTAAATCTCAATGAGAAAGTTCAGATCGCTACTCAGCTGGACGCGCTTGGGGTCGATGCCATTGAGGCAGGATTCCCGCGTTCAAGCCCCGGGGATTTTGAGGCTGTACAAGCCGTGGCGAAACATGTAAAACGTCCAATTATTTGCGGTCTTGCCAGGGCCACGAAAAAGGACATTGACGTGGCGTTTGATGCGCTTAAAAAAGCGAAGAGATCGCGTGTCCATGTGTTTCTCGCCACTTCAAAAATACATCGACAATACAAATTAAGGAAGGCCAAGGACGAGATAGTGAAGACTGCTGTAGATGCCGTTAAGTATGCCAGGAAGAAATTTTCTGATGTGGAATTTTCTCCGGAAGACGCGGCGCGTACGGAACTGGATTTTCTCGCCCAAGTGGTGGAATCTGTGATCAAGGCCGGTGCAACAACGGTTAATATCCCGGATACGGTTGGATACGCTATTCCGGAAGAATTCGGTTCGACAATTCAGTATCTCATGAATACCGTTCCCAATATTGGCAAGGCTGTCATTAGTGTACATTGTCACAACGATCTTGGACTTGCTGTCAGTAACTCTATCACTGCTATTCAGAATGGCGCGCGTCAGGTCGAGTGTACCGTGAACGGGTTAGGTGAAAGAGCGGGCAATGCGTCGCTTGAAGAATTAGTTATGGCACTTAAGGTTCGAAAGGATATTTTTAGTGGTATGACTACTGATATCAATACAAAAGAACTGCTCAAAATCAGTCGTCTTGTCAGTAAATTGACAGGTATCACGGTTCAGCCGAACAAGGCGATAGTGGGAGATAATGCGTTTAGTCATGAGGCCGGTATTCATCAGGATGGAATATTGAAAAAGCGGGTAACTTATGAGATCATTCGTCCGCAGGATGTGGGTTGGAAGGGGAGCACCTTGGTACTCGGAAAGCTTTCCGGCAGACACGCTTTTTCAGAACGCCTTAAGAGTTTAGGGTATTCTCTTTCCGATGAAGAGTTGGATCAGGCGTTTGTGAAATTCAAGAAACTCGCAGATAAAAAGGCCAAGATCTATGATGATGATTTGGCAGCGATTGTTGAAGCGGAGCTCGCCACGGTGCCTGAAGTGTATAAGCTTGTAGATTTTCAGGTTACGAGTGGCAATAACATAAAACCGACTGCAAATGTTGAGATCATTTTTGGGAAAAAGAAGCTTAAGGCGACGTCCTCTGGAGATGGTCCTGTGGATGCCTGTTTTAAAACGATAGACAAAGCTGTTGGTATAAAGGGCAAACTGGTTGACTATAAAGTGAGGGCGGTTACTAGCGGTAAAGATGCCCTTGGTGACGCTAGTGTAAAAATAAAATTCAAAAGTGAACTGGTTATCGGAAGAGCGTCTAGCACAGACGTTATCGAAGCGAGTGTGCTTGCGTATGTTAACGCGATTAACCGGCTTTCCGGGATTTCCGGAAAAACAAAGAGCAGTCGTAAAGGCAGGTAATGGGCGAAAACCCTGACAAAAAGATTTACGGACTTCTGGGCAAGAATATAAGCTATTCCTTGTCGCCTGTTATGCATAATGCTGCTTTTAGACATTTCAAAATTCCCGCCACGTATCAACTTTTTGATATACCTGAAGACGGACTTAAGACTTTTTTTGAAGATCACGTTTTAAACGGCGAATTAAGCGGTTTCAATGTAACGGTGCCATATAAGACTCGAGTTTGTGAGTTGATGAGCTCTTTTGAAGGATATTCCTATGACCCTACGGTTGGTGCGAAAATGCTTGGCGCGCTTAATACCGTAAAGGTGGATGGGAAAAAATTATACGGTGAAAATACAGATGTTCTGGGATTTCTGTATTCTTTGGCTATTGAGACCAAATTTCCATTAAAAGGGAAGAGTGTTTTTATATCTGGTGCCGGAGGTGTTGGCAGGGCGATAGGTATTTTCCTTGCGGCAGTCCATGGCACAAAAATAGTCAGTGTGTATGATACTAGCGAGACTCAAATTGCATCATTACTCGAGTTTATTTCTGGCACTGATTATGCTGGCGATATGTTTTTGATCAATGACAAAACTGACGCTTTGAGAAAGCTGTCTGAAAGCGATCTGGTTATCAACGCTACACCTTTGGGGACAAATGAGGGTGATCCTTTGCCTTTTGATCCGGATCTATTGAAAAGCGATGCCGTAGTATATGATGTGGTTTATGCGAGAGAAACTGAGCTTATAAAAAAAGCGAAAGAGAAAGGTATAACTACTGTTAATGGGCTTGGTATGCTTGTTTATCAGGGTGCGTATGCTTTTCATATATGGACAGGTGAAGACGTTGAAAAAACAGCTAAAATCATGATAGCGGCGATTCAAGAAGAACTTAAAAAAAGAGGCTAAGTGGAATATTTATTCGTTCTTGTTATTGGTGTAATAGTTGGCAGTTTTCTGAATGTATGTATTTACAGATTACCGCTTGGAAAATCTATTGCATGGCCAAGTTCACATTGTCCGGTTTGCAATATTCAAATTCGTCCCTTCGATAACATTCCTGTTTTGAGTTTTTTGATCCTTAGGGGCAAATGCCGGGATTGTGGAAGTGGCATATCAATTCAATATCCCGCGGTTGAGTTGTTGACAGCAATTACAGGATGGATACTTTTAACGGTGTTTTCTTTCAATGCTGTGTTTTTCGCGTATTGGGTTTTTGTATGGATATTGATTGTTATCACTTTTATTGATCTAAAATATCAGCTGGTTCCAGATGTATTATCTCTACCGGGAATACTTGTAGGTCTGGCAGTTTCGTCCTTTATCGGTGTTTCAGGTATTCGTTTTTCCGGTCCCGCGCTTTTAAACTCGTTGGCCGGGGTATTAGCCGGGGCGGGAAGCATTTATCTTATGGATGTTTTCGGAAGGTTGGCGTTTCCTGCTAAGGCGAAGGCAGCCGGAGGGGCTGTGGGGTTTGGAGATGTAAAACTAATGGCAATGATAGGGGCTTTCATCGGATGGAAATTGGTGATATTGACATTTTTCCTAGCTCCGATCTTTGGTATATTTTTTGGGATTTACGTGTATTTGAAAGAAAAACAGGATGTTATTCCCTATGGTCCGTTTCTATCTATGGGGGCATTTGTAAGTTTGCTGTATGGAAATAAGATTATTTCTTTCTTGTTACCGTTCGGTCGTGTTTAAAACAAATCGAGGTGGGCTATGTTAAGGTATATGACTGCAGGTGAATCACATGGACAAGGAATGATGGCGATAGTAGACGGTGTTCCTGCCGGGCTTTCTATGGACCTTAACTTCATTAATGACGAACTTCTTCGCAGGATGCAGGGGTATGGAAGAGGTGGACGAATGGTCATTGAAAAGGATGCCGCTGAAATTGTGGCAGGATGCCGAAAGGGTATGACGATTGGTAGTCCCGTCGGGATGATGGTTCGCAATAAGGATTATAAAATTGATGAACTTCCTGATGTGATGTGTCCGCGTCCGGGACATGCGGATCTTGCAGGTATACAAAAGTATGGTCTCGGCGATGCTAGAGACGTTCTTGAACGGGCAAGTGCTCGCGAGACTGTAGTCCGGGTTGCCGTTGGAGCTGTAGCTAAACTCATACTTAAGGAGTTCGGAATACGCGTATTGAGCCATGTGACCATGATAGGCGGCATTGAGGCTGAAGTAACCGGCTTATCTTTTGATGAAATAATGAAACGTGTCGATGCGGAAGACTCCAAAGTTCGATGTGCTGATCTTAAAGCGGAAAAGCTTATGTGTGAGAGAATAGATAAAGCCCGAGAAGAAGGAGATACACTTGGCGGTTCCTTTGAAGTGATAGCTGAAGGGGTACCTCCGGGACTGGGTTCTTATGTCCAGTGGGATAAGCGCCTGGATGGGGCTTTAGCACGAGCGGTCATGGCTATTCCAGCAGTTAAGGCAGTATCTATCGGTGCGGGCATAGAATCTTCAGGCAACGCGGGATCGGTGGTACATGATCCTATCGAGTATGACAAGAAAAACAGATCTTTTGTGAGAGAAACTAATAATGCCGGTGGGTTGGAAGGTGGCGTTACGAATGGATCACAGGTGGTTGTTACCGGGTTCATGAAACCCATAGCGACACTCAAGTCGCCACTTAAGTCAGTTGATATTAGAACTAAGAAGGAAAGCTCTGCCGCTACCGAGAGATCGGATGTTTCAGCTGTTGCCTCTTGCGGAATAGTTGCTTCTGCGGTTGTCGCCATTGAATTGGCATCATCAGTGCTGGAGAAATTCGGAAGTGACTCCATGGGTGAAATATGCAGAAATCATAAAGCATATATTGAAGAATTAAAAAAGAAATGAAAGGAAAAGCATGAAAAATATTGTTCTTGTCGGATTTATGGGGACTGGAAAGACCGTAGTAAGTAAAGCTTTGGCGAAGGTCCTCAATATGACCTATGTTTCAACGGATGCGTTGATCGAGGAAAAAGAGGGGGGATCGATAAAGGATATTTTTTCTGAAAAAGGCGAAGCATACTTTCGTGAGAAAGAAAAAATGGTTATTCAGGATGTAAGTTCCCGTTCGGATCAGATAATAGACGCTGGTGGTGGAGTGGTACTTGATTCCGAGAATATGGAGTATTTGAAGAAAAACGGGATTGTTGTATGTCTTTGGTCCGATCCTGATATTATCCTTGAGAGAACACAGAAACATGGGCATCGTCCGCTTTTGGAGGTAGATGATCCAAAGCAGAAGATTCAAGAATTGCTGGAAGAGCGAAAAGAAATGTACGCTTCCGCGGAATTTCATGTTGATACCACTATGGGGGACATCACGAGTGTGGTTGATAAGATCATCAAAATGGCAGGCCCGGGAGGATTAGCCAGTCTTACATCTGATAAAAGCCTGGCTAGTTTTGCTTTATGGGAGTTGTTACTAAATGATTTATTGCAGAATGCTGAATCTCTTGTCATGATTACCGATAGGGAGGGAAAGGTTGTTTTTGCCAATAAACGGTATATGACGTACTTTAATTTAACATTTGAGAAAATTGCAAACAAGGGATGGATGGATATCATTGTCCCCGATAGGGAACGTGAAAGAGTCGCAAAGATGTTTGATGAGGTAGTAGAGGCCAATTCCGCTTGTCAATTTGAGATACCTATCTTTCTACAAGGCGTAAAGAAAAGATATTGTTGTTGGGTGACGACTCCACTGAAGGATAAAGAACATGCTTATATTATGTTTGCGGGACAGCCAGACAGGGACATGAGAAATAAATTTGTAAATGTACATCCGGCGACCATGGAGGATATGGTTGATGTGATTTTCGCGAGCTCTATAAAGAGTGAGCCCGGTACGGCCAGACATTCTTTGAGAGTAACATCATTTGCTGTAGCATTGGCTCGCAAGGTGAAGCTTAATGATGAAGATGTGGAAAATCTCAGGTTTGCCTCGTTGTTGCATGATGTGGGGAAGCTGGCTGTTGATGAGGCGATTTTATTCAAAGAAGGAAAATTGGATGAACAGGAATTTGAGGTAATAAAGAAGCATCCGGGCTGGGGAGTTGAGATGTTAAAACCGGTCTTCTTCCTCGAAAAAGTTTTGCCTATTATGATGAGCCATCATGAGAATTTTGACGGTACAGGATATCCTGTAGGCCTTAAGGGAGACGAGATTCCACATGAGGCCAGAATACTTGCTGTTGCGGATATTTATGAGGCATTAACTGCCGATAGACCTTATCGTAAAGCATTTTCCAAGGAGGAATCCATTGTTATTATGGAGGAATCAAAAGGGAAGAAACTGGATCCTGTGCTTGTAGATATTTTTCTAGGTATGGTCAAAATGGGACAGCTAAATGGAGATGTTGAATGGCATGGGCATTCTCAGCAAAACACAGTGTAATGTGATAGCATTAAGCATGATTTCCGGCATAGGTTCTAAGAAACTTTTGGATCTGGCAAGTAAGTCACGAAATTTCGAAAGCATTTTTTCTCTATCCGCCACGCGGCTTAAAAAACTTGTAGGCGGAAGAGTAAAAACTGAGCTTGAACCGGAAGATGTGAGGAAATCCAGAAAATATCTGGACGAGCTTGCGTATATAGAAAGTGAAGGGATAATACCTGTCACTTATTGGGACGCGACATATCCGGATTCTTTAAGAGATATTCATATTCCCCCGGCAATTCTTTACTGCAAAGGAGCGTTTCGCGCGGAAGACACTCGTTCGGTGGCTATTGTCGGTTCACGAAGGTGTTCCGCGTATGGCTTGCAAATGGCCGAGAGATTAGCGTACGGGCTTGCGGAACAAGGGATTACCGTTGTTTCCGGCATGGCGAAGGGAATAGACATGGCGGCCGCAAGAGGTGCGTTAAGGGCGGGAGGTAGGACTATTGCTGTTATGGGGAGTGGTTTTAGGCACATGTATCCTCCGGGTTCCGATCAATTGGCGGATGAGATTTCTGATAGCGGTGTAGTGTTGACAGAGCATGATTCATGTATGGAGCCGCTAAGGGGAAATTTTCCACGTAGGAATAGAATAATAAGCGGGTTGGCCAAAGGTGTAGTGGTGGTCGAAGCGGCAAAAAAGAGTGGAGCATTAATTACAGTTGATTATGCTCTTGAACAGGGTAAAGAAGTTTTTGCTGTTCCTGGAAGGGTAGATTCTTATGTGAGTCGTGGGGTAAACGAACTTATTCAAAATGGCGCGAAGCTTATTACAAATGTCGAAGATATTCTAGAGGAATTGAATTTTGATATGACTAGTGAGGTGTGTTGTGTGGAGGAAAAGAACGAAAGCGCAGAGTTGTCTTATGATGAAGCGGCGGTTTTTGATATTGTGAAAAACAAAGTTCCGCTACATATAGATGAAATAAGGGAAAATCTAAATATCGAGCATAGTTTACTGCCGAAGGTTCTTTTGGCGCTGGAAATAAAAAGACTTATTAAAACGTTGCCGGGGAATAATTATGTGCGCTGTGGCCGATATCCCGCCGGTAGTATCGAAACAACTTTACAATCATAATGAGGTAATGTATGCCAGCTAAGAAAAAAACAAAAACCCCTGTGACAAAAGACCGTTCAAAAGGAAAATTTCTTGTAATTGTTGAATCTCCGGCGAAATCTAAAACGATAAACAAGATATTGGGGAAAGATTATAAAGTTATGGCTTGTATGGGGCATTTAATAGATCTGCCTGCCGGTAAAATGGGCATCGATTTCGAGAATGATTTCAAGCCGGAATATACGGTTATGAAAAATAGAAAAAAATATCTTACCGACTTGAAAAAAGAAGCAAAAGTCTCAAAAGCTGTATTTCTCGCAGCTGACCCTGACAGAGAGGGAGAAGCCATATCTTGGCATCTAGAAAGCCAACTAAAAAAACTTTGTCCCGAGATATACCGCGTAAGGTTTGAGGAAATCACTGAAAAAGTTATAAAAGAAGCGTTTAGTCATAAAGGTGCTGTGGATATGAATAAAGTCAATGCGCAGCAGGCCCGACGAATTCTTGATCGCATAGTTGGATATTCATTGAGTCCGTTTCTTTGGGGTAAAATTACACGTGGTCTTAGTGCCGGAAGGGTTCAATCTGTTGCGGTTCGCTTGATCGTTGAGAGGGAAGAAGCTATTCGGGCTTTTAAGCCGCAGGAATACTGGAGCTTAGATGCCATCCTCAAAAAACGCGGTGACGCTGAGAAGGAGGATGTTCCGTCCACGTTTAAAGCAAAGCTGGTTAAGTATAAAGGCGAAAAAATCCAGATGGAGGGCAAGGTTACTGTTGACGACATTCTGGCTATGCTTGAGAAAGAAAAATTTGTCGTGCAGGACATTTCACGCCGACAGAAGAAAAGCTATCCGAGATCACCTTATACTACCTCACTGATGCAGCAGGACGCTTTTAATAAAATTAATTTCTCCGCGAGCAAGACCATGAGAACAGCGCAGAGATTGTATGAAGGTATAGAATTGGGCGAAGAAGGGAGTGTTGGATTGATCACCTACATGAGAACTGACTCGGTTAGAATATCAAAGGATGCGATGGTAGCGGTGCGGGAATATATTAACGGAGAATATGGAGAAAAATATTGTCCTGAAAAACCGGTACCTCATAAATCAAAAGGCAGGGCTCAGGACGCGCATGAAGCTGTACGCCCTGGTCTTCCGCTTAGAAGCCCAAAAAGCATAGCTTCTTTTTTGAGTCCTGACGAATTAAAATTATACACTCTAATATGGAATAGATTTGTTGCTAGTCAAATGACGAATGCTCTGTATTCAGTGTTAACTGTTAGCATTACCGCCGCAGAGTATCTGTTCAGGGCTGGCGGTGCGGAACTTGTGTTTGACGGTTTTTTGAAGGCATTTGATAGTACCCGTATGGATGATGATATGGAGAAAATTCCCTCTCTGGAAAAAGGGGAGGAAGTTGATCTTCAGGAATTACTTCCGGAACAGCATTTCACGAAAGCTCCACCCCGGTATTCTGATGCCTCTCTGGTAAAAGATCTTGAAGAAAAAGGTATCGGCAGGCCGTCCACATACGCGCCTATCATTCGTACAATTATAGATAGGAATTACGTTAAACGTATCGCGCGGTATTTTCAACCATCAGAATTGGGTGAGTTGGTAACTAAACTTCTGGTAGAGAATTTCCCGGATACCATCGGTTATGAATTCACGGCCAATATGGAGGATGAGCTTGATAGTATCGAGGAAAGGGGTGCTAATTGGGTAAACGTGCTTAAGAAATTTTACGATCCTTTTGTCAAGAAGCTTGCCAAAGCCAAAGAGCGTATGAAAAGCGTCAACAAGGAAGAAGTGAAGACGGATGAAGTATGTTCGGAATGTGGCCGTCCCATGATAATTAAATGGGGAAGACGCGGTAGATTTATGAGTTGTTCCGGATTTCCCGCATGTCGATATTCGAAATCAATAACAACGGGTGTGAAATGTCCTGAAGAAGGTTGTGAAGGTGAACTTGTGGAACGCAGATCCAAAAGAGGTACTTTTTATGGATGCACCAAGTATCCCGATTGTAGATATGTTTCTAAAACTCTTCCTAAGGATCCCCTGACGGCTTCGGATAATGATGATACCGTTGAGGATGTGTAGAGGTGAAGCGTCACATAAAGAAATTTGCGAATTATATTGATATAGAAAAAAATTATTCAGTTCATACATTAAGAGGTTATACGTCCGATTTGCTGGAATTGGCAGAGTTTCTTGGAGATAAAAAGGTCGGAGATATTGATCATCTTGATATCCGGAGATTCCTAGGAGAGTTAAGGCAAAGGGATTGTTCAAAACGAACGATTGTACGAAAACTTGCGGCGATAAGGTCGTTCTTTAGATTCCTTTTTAGAGAAAAACTTGTACCTGTGAATCCGGCTGACGCGGTTTTTACCCCTAAAATTGATAAGAGATTGCCAGAATTTCTTGATCCGGCAGAAACTATAAAACTGATAACTTCGCCGGCCAAGAACAGTTTGTTAGGTGTTAGGGATAGGGCTATATTAGAGGTGCTGTATTCGACGGGAATAAGAGTAAGTGAGCTTGTGGGATTGAATTTTGAAACAGTGGATATTGTTTCAGGTGTAATTAAAGTGCGTGGTAAAGGAAAAAAAGAGCGGATCGCTATGCTTGGGAAAGAGGCTCAGTCCGAGGTGCTGTCATATTTGAAAGAGAGAAAAAGTGCCGGGAAAAAAATGTTCGGACCTTTTTTTATCAATAAGAGAGGAAGTAGGCTTTCCGATAGGAGCGTGCGTCGTCTTGTTAATAAATATGTGACTCTTTGCTGTATTGAGAAAAACATATCTCCTCATTCGCTGAGACACTCTTTTGCTACTCACATGTTAAATAATGGGGCGGATCTGAGAAGTGTGCAAGAACTCCTCGGACATAAGAACTTGTCTACTACACAGATATATACGCACCTTGAAACTAAGAGGATCAAGGAAATATACGCAAGTGCACATCCGCGGGCGTAGAGATAATTATGAAGTTTTTGTATGATATATTGTTTTTGATATTCGGGTTACTATGCGTGCCATATCTATTGTGGAAACGAAAATTGCATAAGGATTTTTCGCAACGCTTTGGTTCTTTGCCGGATAGCGTTACAAGTATTTCAAAGCCTATTTGGATACATGCGGTCAGCGTTGGTGAAGCGAACCTCGCGGTTAAGCTATCGGTGGGTGTTAAACAGCGTTTTCCTGGTCAGTCTATTGTTGTTTCCACAACGACGGAAACGGGTATGGGCGTTGCTCAATCAGCGTTGGGAACGTCGGTGGACGCGGTATTTTATTCACCACTGGATATCAGTGCCGTTGTATCCAGGGTTATTAATAGGGTAGACCCCGCTCTGTATATTATGGTCGAAACAGAATTATGGCCGAATTTGATAGGGGCGCTTCATGAAAGAAAAATACCGATGGTTGTGATCAATGGGCGAATATCTGATAAGTCTTTCAGAAACTATAAAAGAATAAAGTTGGTTATGCGTCGTGTTTTGGAAAAGATTGACCTATTTTGTATGCAGTCTAAGAAGGATGCTGCGAGAATTGCGGAACTGGGAGCCAAAGAAGGCAACGTTTGTGTTACCGGCAGTATGAAATTTGATGATGCCCGTGGTGTTGGTGTTGATGCGGTTCAGATGAAGAAAGATATGGGATTTGACAGTACGGATCATGTGATTGTAGCGGGAAGTACTCACTTTCCAGAAGAACAAGAGATTATTGATGTGTATCAGAAGTTGAAGAAAGAATGCCAGAATTTGCGCCTCGTTATCGCTCCGCGACATGTAGAGAGAGTTGATGCGATAGAAGTTTATTCAGCGAAAAGTGGTTTAAGACATTGTCGGTTTTCCGGTATGGAAAAAGGTAATACATCTGATATTGTTATTGTTGATACCATTGGACATTTGAAAGACATATATGCTATTGCTACGGTAATATTTGTGGGAGGCAGTTTTGCTAAGAAGGGCGGCCAAAATCCTATAGAAGGTGCCCGGCTGGGAAAACCCGTTATTTTTGGTCCGCATATGTTCAATTTCAGAGAAATATCGGAAATATTTCTCGAGAATGACGCCGCAATTATGGTGGATGACAAGGACGGATTGTTTCGAGTGTTCGAAACTCTATTACAAGATGAGCCACGTCGTGAACTGTTAGGGCAAAATGCCGGTCAGATTGTCAGGGAAAACAGGGGAGCTGTAGAACAGACTTTGAATAAAGTATTGGAACTTTTGTTGTAATTTTAAAAGCCATTACATTGTTACATTTTATGTGGAGAGGCGATGTTTTCTATCAGGTTGTACATGCTTTCTATAATGCGGGATGAGAGACGGGGTTTTTTCGCGATTATCATAAGATTTTTTCTTACGGTGCTTTCGTTTGTATATGGTTTAGCCATTAAGTTCGTAGACAGGGCATATTCATCCGGAATGCGTCGGGTGTATAGATCTCCGGTTCCTGTTATTAGTGTAGGAAATATCACACTTGGCGGAACAGGTAAGACTCCGTTTACCGTATTTATTGTTGAGCATCTTGCGGGTATTGGAAAAAGACCAGCGGTGCTTACACGAGGATACGGAAACGATGAGCATAAGATGATGAAAGATGCTGTGAACGATTTGATGGTTTTTCCCGGACAGGATCGTGTCAAAAGCGCGAAGAAGGCAGTTAAGCTAGGGGCCGACGTTTTGGTTCTAGATGATGGTTTTCAGCATAGAAGGCTGGGGAGGAATCTTGATGTTTTGCTGCTTGATTGTCCATTTCCGTTTGCAAAAGATCATTTATTTCCTCGAGGAATGTTGAGGGAGCCCGTGTCTTCGCTTCGCAGAGCAGGAATTATAGTTTTAAGTAAGGTTGACAGAATAGATAAAGATCAGCAAGAAAAGATTGTCCGTAGAATAAACGGATTGGCCCCCGGTGTGCCGATAGTTAGCGCAAAACACGAGCCAATGATTATGACGGATACCGCAGGAGCGGGATATTCACCAGAAGAGCTACAAGGAAAGAAGGTTTATTTAGTGAGCGGGATAGCCGATCCGGAATATTTTGCCTATACAGTGAAAAAAACAGGAGCGGTGGTTGTAGGCGTGTTGAAATTCCCCGATCATTATAAATATCGACAGATGGATATTGATAGAGTTTTTGCGAAGTGTTTTAGCTCGAGTGTCGAAGTCATTCTTACTACGGAAAAAGATTATATTAAGCTTAAGGAGTTAGATCTCTCTAGGTTAGAAGAGAAATTATTTGTTTTGCATATACGGGTAGATATTACGGAAGGGAGGGAGCGTTTTGTTTCTGGACTCGATAGCGTCATGTCTTATTAAGGGTGTTAACAGATGTTTGCATGTTTTGCCCATGTCATTTGGTATTTGGCTGGGCGGGGTGATTGGTTCGTCTATTTATTTTTTTAGTGGAAAGAGGAGACGTATTACTTACGCTAACCTTAAGGCGGCTTTTGCAGGTAAGAAAAATCCGCGTTTAATAAAGCATATATCTAGACAAGTGTACAAAAGCTTAGGGCAGACTTTTTTGGAACTTGTGGCCATGACTAAGGTGGATAAAGAGTATATAGACAAATATATACATATTGAGAATTTTGAAAGGATAGAGAAAGCCGCGACGAATCCCAAAGGCATGATCCTTGTTTCGGCGCATTTTGGTAATTGGGAACTTAGTACGGTTGCCAGTGCTTTTAAAGGATTTCCGCTTTATATTCTCACTCGCGATCAAAAAATGGAAAAAGTGAACGAACTTTTCAATCAACTTCGTGAGTCAAAAGGAACCATAGTGGTGAGAAAAGGTATGGATATTAAAAGAATATTTTATATGCTTAGAGAAGGCAAGAGCATCGGTCTATTAGCGGATCAAAATGCCGGTCCTTCAGGTGAACTGATAGATTTTTTCGGGCGTCCTGCCTCAACGGCGGTAGGTCCTTACAGGATAGCACAGAAGACGGGAGCGTCCATACTGCCTGCGTTCATGCACAGGTTAAAGGGCCCCTATCATAGACTTGTTTTGGAAGAACCGATGGATATTGAGCCAGACGAGGATATTATTCCTTTTATGAAAAAATATAATCGGTTACTTGAGAAGAATATAAATGAACATCCGGAACAATGGTTTTGGATGCATAAGCGGTGGAAGGTAACCACTCTTAAGAAAATTATGGTTTTAAATGACGGCAAAAAGGGGCATTTAAAACAATCCATGGCGGTAGTGGAGCAGATAAAACGCTATAGGATGGATGAGGGTTTTGCGGCTGTTGATGTTGAAGTCGATGTGGTTAAGGTGGAGTATAAAACGAAAATGACTAAGGTGCTTTTGAGTGTTTTGGGACCGTTTATTTCTGATTGGTTTCAGCTGCATTTGATTTTTCTAAAGATCGCTTTAAAACGTTCAAGTTATGAAAATATCGTCAACCGTTATGCTGATGTTATTGTGGGGTGCGGTTCTTCACTTGTTGCTATTAGCCGACTACTTAAACTAGAGAATTTCGCGCGCAATGTAGCTATTCTTGACCCCGGTTCATTTAATCGCGGGAGCTTCAATCTCATCGTGATTCCTGAACATGATGTTACTGAAAGTTTAAGAGGAAGGGAAAACGTTGTTGTGACAGCTTTAGCGCCTAACCTAATTGATCCGGAAAACTTTGCCTTACTTGATGACTCGAAAAAGGGGATATCAGGAGCATTGAAGATAGGCGTTTTGGTTGGAGGGGATAATAACCATTTTGAATTTTCTGATACACTTGCAAAGTCAATCGCGAATGCCCTGCGAAAAACTTGTGAGGATGTGGGAGGTGTTTTATATATTACAACTTCCAGGAGGACTCCGATATCCGCGGAAGAGATTTTAAGAAAAGAGATCGAAGGAACGTCGTACTGTAAAATGTTTGTTTCCGGAAGAGCGGATAAAGATGAGCAAACGGTAGAAAAGATCATGGAAAATAGCTCTGTCATTGTAGTTTCAGGAGAGAGCATTTCGATGGTTTCTGAAGCAGTTTCATCAGGTAAGCCGGTGCTTGTGTTTATGCCAGATGCGAAATCATCTAGGATAACGAAGTATGAAAAGTTTATTATAAAGCTCGAAGAAAAAGATTATATCAGGAGGGTGCGGCCTGAGGAAATACCAAGTGAGACCAAGCGAGTATTGACGGAAGACATTGGGATGCATGTCCCCGATGATGATAGACTTATATATGAAAAGCTTTACAAACTATTTTAAAATTGGTGCGTGATAACAAAATATGAATGTTTTACAACTAGTTCCCAAGCTTAATGTAGGCGGTGTGGAAAAAGGTACCGTGGAGATAGCACGCGCGCTAGTGCTTAATGGGCACAAGGCAGTGGTTGTTTCTGGTGGAGGTCCTTTCGAGAAGAAGCTTGCCGCTTCTGGCGCGAGACATTACACTTTCCCCGTTGGCAAAAAAAATCCTTTTGTAATGATATACTGCTATTTTCGACTCAAACAGATTATACGTAAGGAGAATATAGATATCGTTCATGGACGAAGCCGTATACCAGCGCTTATCGGTTATCTTGCCGCGCGTCGTGAACGACGGATATTTATAACCACTGCGCACGGCCAATATAAGCGTCATCTTATCTCGCGAGTTATGGGCTGGGGTAAGGTGGTTATTGTAGCCAGCGAGACGATGGCACGGCACATGCATGAAAATTTTGGTGTTGTGCGGGACAAAATGGTAATGATCCCGCGAGGGGTAGACCTTAACATATTTCCCTTCATCTCCCCATCGGAAAAGAAAGCCAGACCGTTTCGCATAGGCATGATATGCCGCTTTACACCACTGAAAGGGCATTTGGATTTCCTGAAGGCGGCATCATATGTTTTGAGGAAAGTTCCGGAGCTTGAAGTTGTGCTTATGGGGGACAGGGTGTCCGCCAGGCCGGAGTATATCAAAAAGCTAGAGCTGACTATCCGCCATCTTCTAATAGGGAGCATTGTTAAGTTTAAGGAACCGGATGAAGGCGTCCCGGAAGTGCTCAAGGAACTTAACGTGCTCGTCTCAGCAAATAGAGAACAGGAAGCTTTTGGACGTTCAATAATCGAGGCCCAGGCTAGCGGGGTAGTTGTTGTAGCTACGAGGGTAGGAGGTGTAGTCGAGAATGTCGAAGATGGTGTCACAGGTTTGTTGTGTGAACCAGGAAATCCTTCTGACATGGCGAATGCTATATTGCGCATTTCCGCTGATCCCGAATTGCGAATGAAAATAGCTAAAAATGCTAGAAATAATGTTGAGAAGCTATTTTCGTTAAAAAGTATGACAGAAGCTACATTGAAAACGTATGAGAAAATCCTTGAAGGGAAGAAAATTCTAGTTTTTAAAATTAGTTCCCTTGGAGATGTGATACTAAGTGTCCCGTCTTTGAGGGCTATAAAAAAGCGTTTCCAGGATTCTTCGATAAAAGTTCTCGTAGATGTTAAGTTCCGTAAGGTCCTTGAAAAATGTCCATACATTGATGAGATAATCACATGTGATTTTGATGGTAGAGATAGGGGCAGGGGTTTTTTAAAGCTTGCTGCCAAGCTAAGAGCAGAAGACTTTGATTTCTCAATAGATTTCCAGAATAACAGTCGAAGTCATTTGTTAGCGTTTCTGGCTATGATTCCGGTAAGATACGGATATAATAATCACAAAAAGAGTTTTTTGATTAACCGTAAGATAGAACTGCCCAGTAAACTGATCGGACCCGTAGATCATCAAGCTAAAGTGTTAGGGCTTCTTGGTATCATGCCGGCGGAAAAACATCTTGAGCTTTGGGTGGACGAGGAAAGCGAGAAATGGACACGTGACTTCCTGAACGCGAATTGGCTGCAAGAGAGTCAAAAGCTGGTCGGTATCAGCTTTTCGGCCAGTAAAAAATGGAAAACTAAAAACTGGTCGTTATCGTCATTTATGGAACTCACTCGAATGCTGGCGCAAGAGAAAGGGATAAGAGTAGTGCTTCTTGGAGTTGAGGATGACATGCCTTTGGCTGAAACATTTATAAAGAAGGTTTCAGCGAAGCCGATAAACGCGGTTGGAAAGACAGATATTCCTCGGCTTATAAGCTTGATAAAACGTTGTAATGCTATCGTTACCGGTGATTCATCATCTATGCATATCGCTTCGGCTGTTGGATGCCCGTTTGTCGCTATTTTTGGTCCCACCTCACCGGAACGGCATCTTCCACCCTCGGGTACGTGCAAAGTTATCAAGAAAAATGTAAGGTGTTCCCCCTGTTATAAGGGGATGTGCTACAAGGGGCATAGATGTATGACTTCCGTGCGGCCGCAAGAGGTGCTTGACGCCGTAATGGACGTGATATCATGAAGGTATTACTTCTAACTAGCCATATAGATGTAGGAGGGATAGGTGTATATACCGTCAACCTCGCGAAATATCTCAAAAAAAAAGGGGTAGATGTTACCGTCGTATCCGGAGGTGGAACTTTAGAAAATGTTTTGTCCAATGAAAACATTCGACACAAAGTGATGGATATCCGAACCAAATCAGAATTTGGTATCAAAGTTTGGAAATTAGTGCCATCTTTTGTACGTTTTGTGAAAGAGGAGAGGTTTGATATTATTCACGCACAGACGCGTGTTACTCAGGTTTTGGCTTGTGTGACGGGATGGTTCACAGGCGTATTGTTTATATCGACTTGTCATGGGTTTTTCAAGTTTTCCAGACTGGGAAGAAAAATATTTCCATGCTGGGGTGATAAAGTCATAGCTATAAGTCAGAAAGTGCAAGACCACTTGATAAATGATTTTAAAATTTCAAAAGAAAAAACAGTACAGGTTTATAACGGTATAGAGACCGAGAGATTTCTGAACCGTAAGAGCGGGAAGAACGAGAAATCTGCTTTAAAGCGAATATTAGGATTAGAGGACGGTGTATTAACCGTGGGAACGGTCGGAAGATTTTCACCAGTCAAAGGACATAGGTATCTTATAGCTGCATTCAAAAGAGTTGTCAGGCAGTATGATGGCAAATGCCAGCTTCTTCTGGTAGGGGATGAGGGGAGTGAAAAAGAAAAGCTTCAGGAATTGGCAAATGAATCAGGGTTATCGGAAAATGTGTTCTTTGAGAGTGAGAACAGGGCTAGTCTGGAAGAATATCTCGGGCTGATTGATATATTCTGTTTACCTTCCATTCAAGAGGGCCTGGGGATATCTCTTATGGAGGCTATGGCTGCCGGATGCGCATGCGTGGCGAGTGATGTTGGAGGGATCTCCGAGTTGATAGAGACGGATGTAAACGGTTTGCTTGTCAGATCCGAAGATCCCGATGCGTTGAGCGATGCGATCATTCGATTGGCATGTGACGCAGACCTCCGAGAATACCTGGCGTTAAAAGCACAAGAAAAAGCTCAAGCATGTTTTTCAATAGAAGACACCGCGGAACGGACGATAAGGGTATATGAGGACACGCTGAAAGAGAGACAGGTATCCGCATGCAAATGAAAAATATTTTAATATTTCAGCTTAATTGGCTTGGGGATATATTATTCTCAACGCCATTTATTCGCGCAATAAAAAAATCTTTTCCGGAAGCACGGATTACTTGCGCGGTTGTGCCGAGGTATGTGGAGTTGTTGAAGGGTAATCCGAATGTTGATGCGGTGATTGAACTTACCGACAGACGAGGGCTATGTTCGTTCTTTGAAAAACTAAAGTTCTTGTTAAACATATATAGACAAGGGTTCGATGCGTGTTTTTTGTTGAAACCATCAGGAACTAAAGCTATGCTGGCGCGGATAGCGGGTATACCTTATAGAGTTGGATTTTCGGGCAAGAGAGACGCGCTTACTCATAGGGTAGGTTTGCCAGAAGGTCATATTCATCGAGCCGATCAGTTGACTATGCTATGTAAGCCTGTTGGGGCTCGAGTCCTTGAGGGCGAATATGAATATTTTATATCAGAAGACGCGAAGGAAAAAGCTATAGAATTGTTGGAATCCACCGGTGGAGTTCCTGAACATATGATAATCATAAACCCGGGTGGTAACTGGGATGCCAAGCGGTGGGCAAAGAAGAACTTCATTCAACTTGTTGAAAAGCTATTGTCCACCTATCCCAGTATGGAAGTTGTGGTGACAGGCGCAGCAAAAGATATAGCTCTCGGGAAAGAAATTATTGGGGTGGTGAATAGCGATCGATGCCGTACGTTGGCAGGAGAGACAAATCTCTCGACATTGGCGGCGCTTTTCATTCGCAGCACTGTCGTTGTTAGTGCTGATTCCGGGCCTTTGCATCTTGCGTCAGCGTCCGGGGCAAGAACGATAGGATTGTTCGGTCCCA
>CAYZXR010000015.1:0-19201 GCA_964482475.1 uncultured Planctomycetia bacterium
TCCCACACATCTTTTTTACCAGATGAGTTCCTGAGAAGATATGCCGGATGATATGTCGGCATAAGCTTAACTCCAAGATAATCATGAAATTTTCCCCGCAGATTCCCTATCGTTACCTCACTTGCAAGAAGTCTCTGAGCGGCACATCGACCCAGAGCGCATATAACCCGAGGTTTGATTTCTTCTATCTGTTTCACAAGATAAGGACTGCATGCGGTTATCTCATCGGGGAGAGGATTACGGTTACCCGGTGGACGGCATTTCAAAATATTAGCTATGTAAACATCTTCACGCGTAAGACCGATAGATTCTATGATTTTTGTCAAAAGCTTGCCTGCCCTTCCTACGAAAGGCTTACCTTGTTTATCTTCGTCAGCTCCCGGAGCCTCACCTATAAACATCAATTCCGCGTTAGGATTGCCTTCTCCAAAAACAACGTTTGTCCGGGTTCCCGCAAGTGAGCATTTTTCGCATGCAGATACTTTGCCCCTTAACGGCGCAAGGCCTTCCCTAGTTGATGGGGTTCGCTTTTCCTTCGCTGGTGAAAAACATATTTCTTGTTCCCCAGAAAGTTTCTCACCGTCTACATAAGCTTTCAGACTGTCGACAACTTCGTTAAATTTCTCACCCATCTGTCTTCTCCTGCGTCTTAAAATAAATAATAAAAATCGTTATTCCGAGATGACAACCAACCCTATAATTTACTTTTCAGGGCACGTCATGCCCCTACCATTTACAACCCCTTAATTACCTCATCAACAATATCATTTGCCGCGGTAGGCCTGCGCAATTCAGCTATGCCTGCTTTTATGGACGCATGCGCCTCTTCTGACAACAGAAGTCGATTTACCCGATCTGGAATTTCCTTGATAGATGCGGCCTTTTCGGCAGCCCCGGCTGCAACTAGAAGCCGTTCGTTCCATGTTTCCTGTCCCGGGATTGAAGCGAACAAAATCATCGGCAGACTCATGTTCAATGCCTCTGTAACACTAATACCTCCAGCTTTTGTTATCATTAGATCTGATACCGCCATAAGTTCAGCTATCTTATCAGAAAAACCGAACAAGATCACCGGATAGTTCAATTTGCTTCTCAATGCATCAATATTGTCATGTGCTATTTTGTTGTGCCCGCAAACCGTTATCACCTGAATATCACATTTGCAGGATGACAAAGCGATCAGCATCTCTTCCATCGGTCCTACACCAAAACCACCGCTCAGCATGAAAATAGTTTTTTTCCCTTCCTCTATGCCGTATTTCGTGCGAAGCTCCGCAACATTGAACTCACCGGAAAACTCGGATGAAGTTGGGATGCCTGTTGGTTTTATCTTTTCGACAGGGATACCTCTTTTTACCATTTCAGGAACAATGGATTCAGCCCCAACGAAAAATTTGTCGATATCTTCTGATATCCAAAAACTGTGCGGACCGTAATCAGTCACTACAACATATAGCTTAGGATTGAAATCTTTATGCTGTTTAAGAACCCCGGCAATACCTGTAAGAACAAAATGTGTTGTTATAATAGCGTCCGGTTTTTCTTTAAGTAACATATCTTCAAGTCCCGGTAGATTCTTGAGTTCAAAAGCCGGACGGATCTTTGCTAAAAATCTGCCAATAGGCCCAAGATCTGTAATGTAATAAAGAATCCCCCATAACCATCTGGCACGTGTCATAAAAAAAACATAAAGATTCAGATAAATGAATTTGTAAAAGCCATCCCCGAAATCAAGTGTATCAATATTTTTTACAGTGACCTGATCACTTTTGTTACTAAAGGCATCATTAAGTGCCATTGCCGCTTTTTTATGCCCCATACCGCCGGTCGAATATAAAATGATCACTTTTTTCACAGATCCCCCTTTATTATAAACTCGATGGCTCTCAATAGATCTTCACAAACATGATCCGGTTGCTCTTTCCACTCCTGTATATCTTCCATATTAGTCTTTCCCGAAAGGACCAATATGGTTTTAAGCCCAACTTTTCGGCCTGCCTGAATATCACGTTCCGTATCCCCCACATAGTATTTACCACATACATCCTTTAACCCAAGTTCCTCCTGAGCTCTGTGAAATAATCCCGCGGCAGGTTTCCTGCATCCACAATTCTCTTCTTTTAAGTGCGTACAACAAAAAACACCCGCCACATCGCCACCGGCATTTTTTATAGCCTGGGTCATCTTTTCAGTCAATTCAAAAAGTTCAGCGGAACTGTGGTAACCTTTAGCGACACCCTGTTGATTAGTGATAATTACAATCTTGTATCCCGCTTCTGACGCTTTTTTAAATGCTTCAAGAACACCCGGCAAAAAATGGAAATCCTCCCATCGTGTTATATACCCATGCTCGGTCACACCCTCACCATCGGAATTTATCACACCATCTCTGTCCAGAAAAATGTACTTATCTCTCATTGCCAAACCCTCCAAACATTTCCTGCACTCTCGGCCAAACAAGATAGATCATGTAAAACATACGTATCCTTACAATTTAATAATTAAAAAAATCTAGATTGAATATTATTCACTTTTTCTCAGATATTTTACGAAAGCCGCCGGTTCTTCGAGATTAAAAATGTCTCCGTTTCTTCCACGTATCGCTCGTCCTTTTTGAAGCATAAAAACAGATGTCCCACGCAACAAACCCAGCAGCGTGACAAGCCAGGTAACAAGTCCACGTCTTAATATTATGGCGTCATACTTCTTTTTCTTAGTCAAAACCGCCCACAATAGCTGAATACCTGCCAGTTGTGCTGATCGAACCTTCACACTAATATCAGCGTGTTTGTCAGCTTCCACGTTGTCCAGTCCCTTTTCTCCCTTATTCACGCTATATCTATCAATGATCCACACATGAACGATAACTCTTTGCCGAGCCAATCTTTTTAATACCTCATAATCCTTTTTAACTTCGGCCTGATCATGTATATCTCTAGTTTTGTCCAGATACAGAACTCTAATAAGTTTACCCCACCTATCTTCAAATATCTTCTTATTCCGGGAATATATCTTTTCTTTTCCTTGAAGCCCGCGCCTAGATGCCTGTTCTTTATGAAAAACATAGGATCCTTCAGCCATAACGGAAATATATCCAGCCTTATTGGCACGTACCGAATAATCCGTGTCTTCGTAACACACTCCCTCGTATGCCTCATCTAAATAACCAATCTTCTCTATTACCTCACGTTTTATCAAACACGCAAAGCCAATCGCGTGACCAAGCTCAACATACTGGCCTTTCTTGTCGTTAAGGAGTTTAGCATGTTCGTTTATCAGCACACTATGATCAGGATATGAACCGAAAGTACTACTTTGAGGATTCACTAGACCTATATCCGGACGGGTTTCCGCTATTGATATCATCTCCTCTATCCAGCCATCTGTAACAACGCAATCGTTATTCAAAAGACATACAAACGGGGCATCAGAAAGACGCATTCCTTTATTCATTCCCTTCGCGAAACCTGTATTCTCTTCGCAAAAGACTTTTTCAACATCAACGATATCATTTCCATGGACTTTATCCAGGTATTTTTTCACCTCGGGATCCTTACTACCATTGTCAACTATGATAAGCGTCGACCGCGTCCTGGTGCGTTCGAGAACACTCATAACGCATTTTTTTAATAGCTCTGGATTCTCATAGCTAAGAAGTATAATGTCACATTCACTTTCCATATGTCTCCCTCGCAAGTTCCCAATATTTTGACCATTTCAAAAAATGCACCCAAGCAAAAAGTACGGAAAAAATAAAACCATGTCCCTTTTCTTTATAACCTTTCTTCTTTATGTACATCTTCCAGAACAACTTCAGAGGCCTTCCCTTAAGGTTGTACATCACTTCTTTTAATGGTATTTCCTTATTAGTCCTATACATCTCTTCCGCCTGCAAAGAAGTGTAGCGGTTTTGGCGCTCTATGAACTCCGAAAAACTATGAAAAGGATAATGCCTCACTCCCTCCTCCATCGTACCCTGCCTGCCGTCTACAAGTAGTTTTTCATGAATATCACCCTCATATTTCGCATAACCCTTTTTGAATAGATGCGCCGAATAATGGTACCATCCACCGTGCATCATGGGTCTACCGAGAAAAATGTTTTTCCTACGGAATTTAAAACTCACACATCCCTCATCGTCTCCCGCAAGAAGACGTTCAAGTCTCTCTCTAAACTCAGCAGTCACAACTTCATCTCCGTCTAATTGCAAAATCCAATCACCTGATGCCGCATCAGTTCCTTTATTCCTTTCCTTATCAAAACCATGAAACTCACTAACGATGATTTTATCCGTATACTCTTTTGCAATATCCGTAGTAGCATCAATCGAACCGCCGTCCACAATCACTATTTCATCTACCCATTTGACTGACTCCAGACAATTGCGGACTTTGTTTCCGATGTTTTTCGTCAGTATTACTATCGACAACTTCTGTTTCGCCACCTGTTTACTTCTCCTTTTCTTTTACTAAAAATAAAGCTCCAAAAAAATCATCCCAAGGTCTTCATTAATCAGATTTTTGTCCCGTTTTCCCGTCTTTTAACATTATTTCCCGATACTTGAGATAACTTACAATCTGATAAAAACCGCTGAAAACCGCTACTGCTAATCCGTATATGCCATCTTTATACCCTTTTTTACGCAGTAGTCGTCTATAAAAGCACCTGTCAAGCGTACGCCATACAGCATGTCCTAAGCTCATTTTTCTTCCGGTAATATACCACTTTTTAGCTTCAAGCGATGTATGGTTATTCAAACTGCGCAGATAATCTGTTATGTCTCTGTGTGAATAGTGGATTATATCCGTCGTCAAGTGGCCGCATTCCCCATCTAAAAAAGCACGTGGATGGACTTCCACCTCTTCATATTTAAACTCGTCTTTCAAAAAAAGACGAAGCTGAGCTGCGGGATATTCACCACCCCAGCGCAACCAATAGTCGCCTATATAATTCCTGCGCGGAATAGTGTAAGCTTTATTCAAGGGAGTCGAAGTAAGTAATTCAGTTATCTCCTCCGCAAGTTCAGGCATAACTCTTTCATCAGCATCTAGACTTATAACCCAATCATTCGAGGCCTGACTATACGCCCAATTCCTGTGTTTGCCTTCATTCTCCATTTTACGGATAAATACCTTATCGGTAAACTGGCGAGCTATCGCGAGTGTGGCATCAGTACTCTCATCATCAACCACAATTATCTCATTCGCCCACATGACGCTCTCGAGGCATTCTTTTAAATTGTCTTCTTCATTTTTTGTTATCACAACTACTGATACCGGTGTTTTATTCATTAGTTCTCCATTGTTATTTTTTAGGGGCGAAATATTTTTCGCCCCTAAAACTCATTATTCAAGATCGGGTTTAGAACCCGCCCCTACAATTCACTATTTAATAACTCCATACACACTTTCGCCACTTCGTTTGGATCAATATCTGTCACACAACGATTATTGTTATCACATTCCGGAAGTTTAAAACGCCTGTAACACGGTCGGCAATCAAGCCCCCCCACGGTTATCACTTTATGTCTGTCGGACACCGGATAAGGTCCGTAAACTTTTTCATCTACCGGCCCAAACAGAGATACTGTTTTCACTCCAAGTGCTACGGCTATATGCAAAGGTCCTCCGTCATTACATAAAACCAGTCCGGCCATTTCTAATAACGCTACATATTTTTCGAGATCAAGATTATTTTCAATAGAAACGGGTTTTTCCTTCAACTTGTCTGACACTTTGTCACATAGTTCTTTTTCTTTAGGACTACCTAAAATAATGATCGGGATTGAAGCATCCATGATATCATTAGCCGCTTCGGCGAAACCAATGATACTCCACCTTTTACGATCGGCATGTTTGCCCCAGCTGGCACCACCACCCGGGATTACAGCTATAAATTTGTTTTGCTTTACACCTTTATCATGTAAATATCTTCGTGCCCATTCGCGCGCATATTCATTCGGAACAAGTTGCATTTCTCCAACGGAAACACTTACACCTAGATGTTTCAAAAGATCCAAATAGAACTCCACCACATGTTTACCTTCAAATCCAACTAATTCAGTTTTATGCGTAAGAAATGTGCCTCTTTTCTTATAGTCCAATCCTATCCTTTTAGATATACCGGCAATCATGAACAAAAAACCAAACTTGCGAGACAGCGTGAGATCTACAACCGCATCATATTTCTTCCGCTGAATCGCGAAGAACAAAGCTGACAGTTTTCTCAAAAAACTCTTTTTTGAGGCCAACCACAACTTTACATAATCGTCTTTTTCATAAACAAATATATCATCAACATCAGGATTATTCTCCAGAATCGCTTTTGTCCTGGCATTACACACACAATCAACTGATACCCCTGGAATCTCTTTTTTTAAACTGGCAATAAGCGGCGTTGTGAACAATACGTCACCTATTCCAAAGATATTTGCTATAAGTATATGTTTTTCAACTAATGCCATTTTGATTATCTATCCGCCAAAATCTTTAATGCCGCTTCACATACCTCTTCAGCTGTTATGTTTTCAAGACACTTGTATCCGTACTCACAAATGGTAGCCTCACATACTCCGCTTTTACAAGGTTTATGCAAAATCACGTGACCTTCTCCGCATGGCCCCCACCTCTTCGGACTTACACCCGGGATTTTCCGACCAAAGATAGCTATGACAGGAACTCCCACTGCTGCGGCCATATGCATCGGACCTGTATCACTTCCTATGTAAAGATCTGCTCGACGCAAAAAAGCAATTAACTCTTTAAGATCGAACATACCTGAAGTATTAAACACATTTATCCCTGTTTGCTCAATGACCTTTCCGGCAAACTCCCGATCATTAGCGTCCCCAACCATCACAATACAGCAATTCGCCGCGGCTTTCAATGCTTTCACAAGTTCTATATATCTCTTTTCAGGCCATATTTTTGCGGGATTACTGCTACCCGGATGCATGACAACCAACGGTCTTTTCTCAGATTCTAGATTATATTCCTTAATAAAATCATCTACTATGATCTCTGCTTTACTATCAACAAAGAGTTTTGGTTTCGGTGTAGGTACATTTAATCCTATTTCCTTTAAAAGATCCATCGCGTATTCTGTTTCATGTTTATTACCATCATTACGCTCATCCACCATTTTTTTAGTAAGCAGAAATCCCCACTTCCTATCATAACCAAGACGCGTCGGAATACCGGCAAGGAAACATGCCAGATGAAGCATCTTATGCGGATTTAAAATAACAGCCATATCAAATTGATACCTTCTAAGAATCCGTGCAAGCTTGATAGCTCTAAATACACATTTTTTTTTGCTGAAAGTATCAACTGTAAGAATATTTTCTATATCACGTCTTCCCTCTAGCATAGGTTTGGAATATTCGGATGTTATGAACGAAATTGCATCATCAGGGCTGTGTTTTTTAAGAGCCTCTACAACTACCGTTGAGAGAAGCACCTCACCTATGCGGTCTGTTCGAAATATAACTATATTTTCGTTTTTATTTTTCATCGGAATAACAACTCAACGCATAACAGAAACCCAAAAGTATGTGAAAGAAAACAGCTAAATTAACGGAATAAAGATGAGTGTCCACAATACAGCTCATGGAAAAGCCTACCAAACCGGCAAAAAGTCCAACGATAAGATCCTTGCGTCTTCCCGGAGGCAACAAAGAAAGGTTGCGTAATGATAACAACAAGACTGTCACTAAAAATGTCAAAAACAACAGAGCACCGACGATCCCGACTTCAGAGGCCATGTGTAAATAAGAATTGTGTGTATACCTCGCATCCGAATATCCCGCCGGTCTATACTTTGGAAAATTCCGGCTGTAAGTATTTATGCCAAATCCTAGCACAGGATGTACCGATATCATGTTTATAGTTCCCTTCCAAAGCATGACACGTTCCCACGTCGTACCACTTTTAAAATCCGTCAAACTAAAAATTCGTTCCTTTGCTACGTAAGGAAGCATCATGAATACCACCAACAGAATAGCAACAAAAACCGCCAAAACCTTTTTGGCTTTCATGGCCCCAAAAACAAGAAACGCACCTGTAAATGAGATCCATGCCCCTCGCGACTTTGTCAGGTACAGACTTATAATGGACAATACCGCTGGAACAACAGCTGCTACTTTTTCTCTGACCTTGCTATTTCGAGACAAAATAAACGCTACTGATATCATAACTATCACCAGCAGATACACACCGTAATCATTGGAATGAACAAAAGATGAAGATATTCTATGAAGGTAATCGTCTTCAACCAACGTGCGGTGTCGTATAACACCGGTTCCGGTAAAATACTGCACAAATCCGTTAAGACATATCACAATGGAACCAGCCGCAATCACATAGAAAAATTTCTTTACAGAGTTCTTATTCACAATCATTGTAGCCGAGATAATGAATAACATGGAATACTCTGCTACTTTAAGAATGCCCCTAAAACTCTCATTGAAATACTCACTGTTGATGCATGAAAGCATGACCCATATGAAATATATGATAAGCATCTTCACCGGAGTAGACCGTAAAAATGTCCAATCACGATCATTTAATTTTTTTATAACCCAGGCAATGATCATTACGCTGGAGGCGATCTCAACCAATGACGTTGAAAAAGCAATTGTCACCAGAAGTGTGTAGAAACACCATTCTATGACTTTGTCACAAAAAGCTATGATTTTTTCCCGCTTCACTTTTCCTCCCAGCATTCATCCACATCTTGAGACTTCATAACAAAAATTCATCAATACGCGTTCTTCATAGCAAATATCGACATAAACAATATCTTGAGGTCAAAAGCCAACGACCAATTCTCGATGTAATATATGTCATATTTTGTACGTTCTTCTATTGAAGTATTCCCTCTTAATCCATTCACCTGCGCCCATCCGGTAACCCCAGACATTATCTTATGCCTGGCCATGTAACGGGGTATACTTTCTTTGAACTTGCCCACAAAATGTGGACGCTCCGGCCGGGGACCCACAAGACTCATCTCTCCTTTAAACACGTTCCATAACTGCGGTAATTCATCCATATTGGAAGCTCTCAAAAAAGCACCTATCCTCGTCCGTCGCGGGTCATCTTTTTTTGCCCATACCGGACCGACCCCCTTCTCCGCGTTACTTATCATCGTACGAAATTTTATCATGGCAAAATGCTTGCCATCTTCACCGATCCTTTTTTGCAGGTAAAAAATTGACCCAGACGATGTGCATCTAACAAGCAAACTTATTATGAGAAAAACCGGGAATAGTATAACAAGCCCTACGAACGAGAAGACAATATCAAAAACTCTTTTTATAAAACGATTATATCCTTCTGCCAGAGGGGATTCCTTAAGACCTAGAAGAGGTACGCCGTCAATCGTCCTCATGTCCACCTGGGATGTCATCATGCCCAAAAGATCCGCCACCAAACGAAATTCTATCATCCGCTTCTCACACTCGAGCATCATGTCTATCATGGTATTTCTGGAAACATCAAGATCGGTCATAATGATCTCGTCAATATCGTTCGCATCGGCTATGCCCGCAAAATCATCTATTTTCCCCAGAACCCGGATGCCATCACATTCGCCTTTATCGTTAGACCTTACCTTGACAACACCTGCAATATCATAATCCCAATGGGAATCACCGGATATATGTCTAATCAATCGTCCAACCATTGGTCCATCCCCTACCAAAAGCAACCGCCTAGTCCTTTCGCTATGCCCTCTTACAACCAATCGGATCCTATTTACGGCAAACCGCCATCCGCCAATAAATATCAATAACGTTAACCATGCTATGAAGAGCATCCCGCGGGAAAAAGAATATTCTCTGTAAATAAAAGTCGCCGCCATGAATATCAGTAGCATTAAAGTGTCTGCCCGCACGATCAGAAAGAACTCATCCACAATAGACAACCGAGCCTTTATGGAATAAAGTTTCTCAGATCGCATCAAAAATATACATATGACAGTAAGAAGTGGTAGTATTTTCACATAATCAATAATATGAGGAACCCCGAGTGTAACATCGAATAGGCCGGAATGAAACCTCAGCCAATAGGAAACAAGAAACCCGGCGTTAACCGCGAGTATGTCCCCTAGTAAAATCATAAAATTAAGTCTAATATCGTCTCGTATCTTCATATTTATTCATGTCCTACAGTATCCAAGTGTCACTTACAACTTTATCTTGATCTTTTCTTGAATATATTCTTCAATCTCCTCTCTGAATCTGATCCGGTTAAATTGCATGGCATTCTTTCGCAATTTATCCGCTTTAAATACATCTTTATTTTGTTCAAACCTTTCTATCGCGTTATTCAATGATTTCACCGTTTGCTCATCAAAAAACACACCCGTTGGAAACACACCGTCAACTATCCCCTTATCAGCCTTCAGGGGCACTACTGTCTCTAATACACCGCCTGCGGCATATGCTATAACAGGTTTTCCGTAAGATTGAGCCTCTACCGGCACTATTCCAAAATCCTCTTCCCCCGGAAAAATAAGAGCTTCGCACCCGGAATAGTACTCTTTCAGTTCTTGGTCTCCGGCCCATCCCAAGAAGGTAATATTTCCTGTAGCGGACTCCTGCAGTTTCGAAAGTTCGCCTCCAGTACCGATAACTATGAGGCGTCGGCCGCTAGCGCTAAATGCCTCAACTGCAAGGTCTACACGTTTATACGGAACCAGCGCAGACACTATTAAATAATATGCCTCATCCAATGTACTCCTTTGCGACATACCAAGCCCCGAAGACTTTATGTCAACAGGATTCACAGGAGGATATATAACATCCGCGTCCCTAGCGTAAAATTCCTCAATCCGAGTCCTAACATTATCTGATATGGCTATAAAATAATCAATGTTTTTATTACTATTAACATCCCACTTCTTCAATCTTTTAAGCACAAGCGATATTATCCATCGCTTCAATGGATTTTCCGAAGAAAAATAATCATCAAAAAATTTCCAGGCATATCTCACCGGTGTGTAACAATAGCATATATGCAGTTCATCCGGCGTTCTCACTCCTTTAGCCACACAGTGACTTGAACTCAAGACCAGATCATACCCGGTGAGGTCAAAACTCTCTATTGCCATCGGGAAAAATGGTAAAAAACTGCGATAACTTTTAAATATACCCGGAATCTTCTGTAAAAACGAGGTACGGATGTCCATTTTCTCTATAACCCGAGAAACGCTTCCTTTTTTATGCAAAAGCGTAAAAAGTGTCGCTTCAGGGAATAGTTCACAAAAAACCTCTAGGCACTTCTCCCCGCCACGCATGCCCGTAAGCCAATCATGTACAATAGCTACTTTCATATTTTGTCTTCACCCTCTTTGAAAATTCCCGCGGAAAAATGTCCGCTCTCTGAATTGATAATTTCACCCTTTTTCATTAATTCCTCCGCGTGCCCCCTGGGAGCCACAACCACAGCGTCCTTTCCTTTTACCAATCCGGATAATTCATTGTACGAATCCACTCGTTCACCGAAACCGCCAAAATAGAACCTCATGCCGGGATCCCCAATATCGTAGAGATATACCTTTTTTCCGGCGGCGGATTCCTTCTCTATCCGTTCTGAGAAATTTTTGATCTGTGGATTGTAATCCAGCGCAAAAATATCCTTATTCATACCGAAATAGACAACACTCATAAGCGCGAGAGCTACCACAATTACCGTTGCATACTGCCTGAAAACCTTTCGGGCGCCCCACCCCGCAATTATCATAAGCGGAGGATACACCGGTATAATATACCAGTGAAGCTTGGTTTTTGCTACAGTGAATAATAGAATTACCACCACCACCCAGGATATCAATAAACAATTCTGTTTGTTTTTCCTTATAAGCGTATTAAAAACAAAGAATGGAAAAATTACCAAACCTGCCGTACCCCATGGTTTCCCTTTGTAAAGTATCACATTAATGTATGTTAACCAGTTGCCGTGATGCCCATCCAGGGCGCCTGCCGTTCGTCCTATCAGATTTGCCAAAAAATGTCCTTCCAAAAACGGTTTGCCATAATGCGAAATGGCCGGATAATACCAGAGAGATAGAACCAAGAGTGCGGCCGCCATGCCCATCAGCATATACCGGGTTAATACAATCTTCCATTCCCCGGTCATCAAGAGATATACTCCAAACATTATAGGCGCTATCACCGCAACAATACCTTTAGTCATAAAAGCTAACGCAAACGTAATAAAGGACGGTACGAACCATGCGGGATTATCGCGCGCTCTAAGAAAACAGTATGCCGAAAACAACAAAAAGAAAGTGAGTGTTACATCCAGCGTACCTGCTTTGGCCAGCCATATCATATGGTACGTACTCATAGCCATAACAGCCGCAAGAAACCCCGTTTTGCGTGAAAAAAGATGCCCTCCCATCAGGTAAACGAGGATTACTATCCCCACCCCGGAAAGGGCAGAAAAGAATCTGGCTGAGAATTCGCTTACACCGAACAACTTATAAGACAGAACTGTGCCCCACATGTAAAGCGGAGGCTTATCATACCACTGGTCTCCGTACCATGTCAGGTCTATCCAATTATTGCTTTCCAGTATCTCTCTGGAAACCTGGGCATAAAAAGCTTCGTCCCAGGAACTCAAACTACCGGCGCCGAGATTTATAAACAAAATACACGCGGCAACAGACGCAAGAATAACAATATCCCTTATCGTTTCTCTATTCATAGGTATTCCTGTATATATTCAGCGTACTCGCGGCAGTTTTTCCCCAGGAAAACCGCTTGATGTTCTCATATCCCGCTTCTATCATCTTAAGTCGCAAGCTTTCATCGGTCAGTATATTACACACCGCATCTGTGATTTGTTCGACATCCTTCGGTGGAACGACAGCGGCAGCTAGTCCTGCCACCTCAGGAATGGACGAAGTATTAGAAGTTACAACAGGCGTTCCGCAACTCATAGCCTCAAGCACTGTAAGCCCAAACCCTTCGTAAAGCGACAAATGCACCAAAACATCCGCCATCTGATAAAGCACTACCAAATCTTCCGTGGGCATCTCATCACCAATATATTTTATGCCATTTTCATGTATTTTTGCCTTAAGATAATCCTCTTTTTTATCCCACCTACCGCATATAACAAGTTGATACGGCAACCCCCTTGCCTTAATTTGTTCAAATACTTTAATTAATGTCGACACGTTCTTATGAGGCTTCACACTCCCAACATATAAAATAAATTTATCGGGAAGCCCCCACCGGCGTTTTACGTCTTCTTTTGTTTTCTCCTCATGCACATGACTAAATTCCCCGGACGTAGCCTCGTGGATAACTTTTATTTTATTTGAATATTGATCACCAAAACTCTTCACCAAGTCACCCGCAGTGTGACTGGATACCGCAATCACGCTGTCCGATCTTCGCAAAACCGAACCCATCATAAATCTAGCATACCATCCGGCTAATACCGACGGTAATGATTCCGGGAACAATAAATAGATTAAGTCGTGTATGGTCGTGACCATCTTTCCTTTAAACATTAAAGGGATATTAAAATTCGGGACATGTAGAACATCTAAACCCCGAAATTTACAAACACCTGAAATCTGTTCCTGAACGGAAAAAACCGGAGCTTTCCATTCTTCAACAATAACGTTCTCATTGTTCTCAAACCCGGAAAGCTTCTCCGGGTCACCGAAAATAACGAATTCATCATCCGGCGCCTGTTTCACCATTTCCGGCAAAAGTGAGCTAATGTACCGTCCTATTCCCGGATGATCTATCATTCTCGCGTCAAACCCAATTCTCATCGTACTCCCCATATAATTAATGTTAAAAATGTTCAGATTACAGCAAATCCTGATATTCCGATCTCATCCTTAACCTAACTCTGCTTTTCAAGAGCTTCATCTACCGCCCGGCAAACCTCCTCTGGAGTAACAACAGAAAGGTTCTCCCCCTGACCGGGATACACTACAGAAACATTTCTTCCTCTCGGCGCCCATTCATCGGGATCGTTAACCCCGCTAAAAAGAATAACAACAGGTACTCCCACTGCCGAAGCTATATGAGAAGGTCCTGAATCCAAACCAACAAACAAGTTCGCGTTCTCGAGTATGGGACCCAGCAGACCAAGCCGCGTCTTCCCGGAAATATCCACTATCTTTACTTTTGAACACTTTATTATTTCGGCAATTTTACAGGTATCTGCGGAAGCTCCAATAATTATGGGTATCAATCTCTTTTCTTGCCGCACATACTCCGCCACCCGAGCAAACTTGTCAGGCGACCACAACTTCGTACAATGTCCCGGAACAACATGCAATATCGCGTATTTCTCCGCGATATCACAATCTTTCATAAGGCAGGTGGCTTCCTCCCTGTCTTTTTTTGAAAAATTTAGACAAACATCCGAAGCTTTTCTCTTGATGCCAAGAGGTTCAAGTAAAGCCATGTTTCTGTCCGTCTCATGCATCTTTGTTTGATAAGAAACTTCCTGGCTCAATAAAAACCCGCCTCCAGTTATGCCATAGCTTATCCTGTGTTTTATACCCCCCAGAAACATGGCGAATATATGCCTAGAATCCCCGCGCAAGTCAATAGCAACATCATAATTACCGCTCTTTAAAAGCCTTTTCATCCGGATTAAACCCTTAATATACCCGCCAATTCCACTCTTCTGTCTGTCAAACCACGGAGGATCAAACAATATAGTGTTATCTAGATACGGATTTTCCTTAAAAACATCCGCAGTCCCGGAAGGCACCATCATATCTATCTTGGCTTTTGGGAACGCTTCCCTGAGCGGACCTAAAACAACACTAGAAGCAACCACATCACCTATATGGTCACCCCTGATAACAATTATACTTTTTGGGCATACAGAATCATCTTTTGCGAACATCCTTAACGGGTACAGCAACACCCTGCCGATAGCATCAAGTATCGTGAACATCAAAATATATATTTTCTTTTTGTAGATATATTTCATTTAATATCTGTCATTCGGCATTATCAAGTCTTTGTAAACTTAAGTTTAAATATAGTGATGACTGCCTGTACTCCATCACCAGCACCGATTTTCTTGCCTTCATCATATCCCCTGCCTCGATAAGCAACAGAAATCTCTTTAATATCAATCCCCCGCTTCAAAAGCTTGGCGGTCACTTCTGGTTCAAAATCGAATTTTTCCGACTTTATGTCCAGCTGCCGCATGAGATCTGTCCTGACAAGTTTATAACAGGTTTCCATATCCGTAAGATTACCTCCGAAAAAGACATTCGTAAGTAGTGTAAGAAACCCGTTGACCATATAGTGAACAAATGAGGTCGTCCGCCATGTATCAAGAAAACGTGACCCGTAAACCGCGTCCGCTCCAGTCTCCCGAGCTGTTGCCAGCAATCGTTCAATATCATGTGGAGAGTATTCCATATCGGCATCCTGAACGACAATATATTCTCCCGTAGCAGCAGCAAGCGCCGTCTGTATCGCCGCCCCCTTACCCTTGTTCTTTTCATGATAGATAACCTTAATTCCCTCACAAATCTCTCCAAAGTGCTTTTTCAATATTTGGGTAGTGCCATCATCCGAACAATCATCAACAATAATTATTTCCTTTTCCACTTTCACATTGCGAACAAGCTCAATAACATCCATTATTGTTGTTATCTCATTGTAAACCGGCATTAATATCGATACTTTCATTTCTTCTCCTCTAGGTAAACATAATCATCTTTTTAATATCTTTCGGTAAACTTCAAGAGTCTCTTCTGCCGTACGCTGCCAGGAAAACTTCTTGGACCGTTCAATCCCCATATCCGATAATTCCAACCGCATAGATCTATTTTTATCGAATTTCTTCAAACTGTTCATTAAACCTTCCATATCATCCGGCGCGAATAATATCCCCGCTTCACCTACGATCTCCGGAATAGACGATACATTCGAAGCGACAACGGGACAACCCGAGGAAAGCGCTTCAAGGACAGGAAGCCCAAAACCCTCATAAAATGATGGATACACAAACAATTCCGCCAGGTTATACAAAGCCGGAAGATCTTCATCCTCCACATAGTCAGTAAAAACTACGCGTGACTCAAGACCTAACTTCTCTACTTTTTCTTTTACCTGCTCATATCCCCAATCCTTCTTGCCCACAAGAACGAGATCCATCTCACCGGAATAATCGTTCACATATCCTGAAAAAGCATCAACAAGTCCAAGAATATTCTTTCTGGGCTCTATCGTTCCTACATTAAGCATGAATTTATCCGGAAGACCATATTTCTCCCTGACAGTATCCAGAGTAGCCGTCTCCAAGGGACAAAATCTATCATCTACCGCAAGGAGAATAACACATATCTTTTCCTCCGGCACACCAAGAAGACGAATGATATCATTCTTTGTGTTCTCAGAATCAGCAATGATAAGATCAGAGTTTTTCACACACGCAGGCAACCATCTTTGCCAGTAAAATCTACTAATAAGACCCAAGTTTTCCGGATATATCATCCCTATAAGATCATGCACCGTGGTAACCGTTCTAATCCCGAAGTTGAACATAGGCCCCGCGAATCCCGGAACATGTAACAGATCGATCTTTTTCTTGCTAGCACTTTTTAAAAGACCTATGTTCTCCCACTTGATCCTTTCCAAAGTATTCAGATCATCTTTACCCGAAACAAACCGCTCAAATGAAGCTTCACCCGTCTTCTCGACATAATCGATAAGATTCCTTGTATAAAAACCTATTCCGGTACTCCTACCGGAAGCGGACCCGGCATCTATCCCTATTCTCATTCTACACCTGCCATATACATGATCGGTAAAGCTCTCATTAGATTCCTTTTTGTCCTGATATGATAATAATCCGCACTTACCTTTACATCAAAATCCGAAAGCATGTTTTCCCAATCCAATCTTGTCATAAGCCGTTCATTCCCGAAATCCTTATGATTGTAATTCTTATTAGGCACACTGAATAACACCTTTTTCGCCACCCGTAATTGCTCAGCGATCATTTTAATGATATCTTCATCGCTGAAATGCTCAAAGACTCCCTGGGAAAAAGCTATATCAAACTCTTTTTCTCCAAAGGGCAGACTGAACGCGTCGCCGCGCATAAATTTTACGCTCCCGTTCAGATCTTTTGAAGCCTTTCGCGCACGCTCCAAAACCTCATCGTCCACATCAACTGCCGTAACCTCACTGCCCATATGGCTCATAAACACCGATAGAGTCCCTGAACCGCATCCGACTTCCACTACACGGCAAGGCTTGTCTTTACACATTTCATCTAGGAAATCCTTATGTACGTTTATATTCTCGATAAAATGCGCAACATCGGCAGGCTTGTCATAAACATCACCCCAACTTTTACCCATTCTGTCTCTCCTTTTTAAGGCTCCATTTATAACATTTATACCACTTCATAAATTCAACTATTGCCGCGTTAAAACTTATGACAAGACCTATCCACCCTTCCAGGATACCCTTGAGCAGAAAATAGTTCTGACAAAACCTTAGCGGAGGATTGACCATCATCTTCGCAAACATCATAAACGAGCCAATAGGCTTCTTCCCTCTAACAACCTCCATCTCAAGAGAAGTATACATCCTGGCCTTCTCCATATGTTCGGCAAAACTCGCAATGCTATAATGCAGCATTGACGTCTTAAGCGTCCCCACTTCTCCGTCACACTCAACATATTCGTGTACAGGCTGAGTAAAAGCACATACGTCTTTCCTAAAAAGTCTTATGTTATAATCGGGCTGGCTAAAATGTTCCAGTCTCCTCCCATACATATAATTTATTCGGTTCACATTAAACGCGCATATATCACCAGCAGATTCTACCGCGTTCTTGGCTTCAACGGCAAGCTCTTCTGTAACAACTTCATCGGCGTCAACTGACAATATCCATTCCCCCGAAGTTTTGCTTACAGCGAAATTCTTTTGTGAAGCAAAATCCTTAAAATCATTGAAATACACTTTATCCGTAAACCTTTTAGCAAAATCCACAGTTCTGTCTTCACTTCCGGAATCAACGACCACGATCTCATCGGCAAAACTAAGACTTGCAAGACACCTCGCTATGTCCGTTTCCTCATTACGCGTTATTACACAAACCGACATCTTACTCATGCTTCCCCACCCATATTTTTCCACATATCTATAACTTCTCTGTCTGACAACACCGTTCCAGACTTTTGACCGAATCTTTTAGCAAGTGCTCTGGGCAAGCGTCCGAGTGCCGAAAAGAAACCCAACACTATTTCAAATTTTCCCCTTGCCAACGCAAAAAGAAGTCTCGGCAACAAATACAATATATTGTTTAAAAGTATACTTATGTCCGTAATATTTTTCCACATAAAAAGGTATGTATTCCTGTGGCTCATTTTAAGAATACCATATCTTCCGAATTTAGCACTGAACGCTGATTGGGCTTTATGATACATACGGCTTTTAGGCTGATAATATCCTTTATATCCCTTCTTCCAGGCCCTGTAACATAAATCAGTGTCCTCCATAATACCTGGGAGATACAAATCATCATACCCTCCAAGCTCCAGGAACCTGTCCCGTCGAAAAGCACCGAACCCTGCCTGGGCCGTATAATTCGGGCTATCAATAAGCGCCTCATACCCTGGAAATCTTGATGATGACTTAAAAATTCCTTTATCTATCCACCATTTCGCAAGCGTACCTTCATAGCGCGCTCCATCAAATGTAACGACTTTCGACCCCACAAGAAAAGCATCTGGATGTTCCTTAAACGTATCTATTAGCGGATCCACAAAGTCCGGTTCAACTTTTATGTCATTGTTAAGTAAAATGACTATTTCATCATCAATCTCGGCGACAATATCATTAAAAGAACAAAATACCTTGTTCTCGTGTTCTATCACCGTCACTTCCTCTCCATACGGCTTAAGAGCCTCTAGACTCTTATCTATGCTCTCGTTATCAATAACCGTAATCGTTACCTCATTTGCGGAAGCCCTTTTTGCTTCAAGAAGAGAAGGCATACATTCTGGGATAAGTTCTTCTCCGTTATAATTGAGTATAATAATATTTGCCTTCAATCTGTCACCTCAAACATTTCTTTGAGCTTTTTGTCAGGAGTTTTCGACAAAATAAAATGTACATTCTTAAATAACCCTACTCCGGTGCAAAGAAAAGAATAGGCTATTATAAAGATCTTCCATGGATTTACCG
>CAYZXR010000016.1:0-5917 GCA_964482475.1 uncultured Planctomycetia bacterium
CACCGCGACTGTCGTACCTTGTGCTCGTGCGGCAGGACGGCTATTATGCATTTCTCCACCTTCAAGATATATATAAACCGCCTCTCCCTCTCCCGTACTCGCACTTGTTATCTCCAGCCGGGAAACTGCCGCTATACTCGCAAGCGCTTCACCACGAAAGCCAAGAGTAACCAGAGTATTCAGATCCTCTATGCACTGAAGCTTGCTTGTAGCGTGACGTAGACAGGCAAGACGCACATCCTCCGCAGTCATTCCACAACCATCATCCGACACTCTGATAAGGGTTTGACCGGCATTTTCTATCTCAACATGAATACTCCGAGCACCGGCATCAATGGAGTTTTCGACCAATTCCTTGATCACTGATACCGGACGTTCCGCAACTTCTCCGGCTGATATTTTCCCGATAACATCATTATCCAATAAGTGAACTTTCGTTTCAAGCATACTATTCCGTTTCCTTTTTCAATTCCACCATAACCTTCAAGGCTTCAAGCGGAGTAAGATTATCTATATCCATTTCTCTTATTCTCTGAATAACGGGATCTTCCGTGTTCTTCTCAAAAAGATCAAATTGTTTTTCATGTAAAACATCCTCATGTGAAAAACGGTTCCGTATATTACCAAGTAAAGAATCTTTTTGTAAATTACTTAAAATCTCACGAGACCTTTTCACCACCGCTAGAGGCATGCCGGCTAATTTAGCCACATGTATTCCAAAACTCTCGTCACAACTGCCTTCAACCACCTTGTATAGAAAAATGACTTCCTCTTTCCACTCCCGGATAGCAAGATTGTAGTTTTTGACTCCTGAAAGTATGCCAGCCAACTCTGTAAGTTCATGAAAATGTGTCGCGAAAAGAGTTTTGGCACCGGAGAGGTGCTCATTTATGTATTCCATAACAGCCCATGCTATCGATACACCATCATACGTACTTGTTCCTCTACCTATCTCATCTAAAATGATAAGGCTTCTCTCTGTCGCGTTATTGAGAATATTAGCCGTTTCCAGCATTTCTACCATGAAGGTACTCATCCCCTTGTATAGCCTGTCAGAAGCTCCAACTCGCGTAAAAACCCTATCTACGATCCCGATAACCGCGGAACTTGCCGGAACAAAACTTCCCATTTGAGCCATTATAGTAATAAGAGCCACCTGCCGTATATAAGTAGATTTACCGGCCATGTTTGAGCCCGTTATAACAAACATATTACCAGCTTCCTTACCCATGTTTACATCATTTGGCACAAACTCTTTATCTTTAAGTAATTTTTCAAGAACAGGATGACGACCATCTTTGACACATAAAACTCCTTCCTGATCGACTTCCGGACGTACATAATTATTTACGGCAGCCGCTTCCGCTAAAGCGGTAAGAACATCCACCTCAGCAACAAGGCTTGCCGTATGTTTAAGACGCTCTATTTGCGCGCCGACTTTCCCGCGCAATTTCAAGAAAATATCATACTCCAATGACTTCATGCGCTCTACGGCCCCGATAACCTTTGATTCGTGTTCTTTTAAATCTCCGGTAATAAATCTTTCCGCGTTTGTAAGCGTCTGTTTACGAATATAGTCTTCAGGAACTGAATCCAAATTCGTATTAGTCACTTCAATATAATAGCCAAAAACTTTATTGTAACCGACTTTCAATGAATTTATCCCTGTTCTCTCTATTTCGTTCTTTTGAAGCTGTATTATCCAGTCTTTCCCGCCATTAACTATATCTCTAAGTTCATCAACTTCACTGTTATATCCGACTTTCACAAGACCGCCGTCACGTATAGCAACCGGAGGTTCATTCTCAATACATTCGTCTATCCACTTGATCACATCTCGAAATTCATCGAGCTCTCTTGCTATGAATTTCAATTTCCCTGGCACTGTCCCACTTAAAAGACCTCTTAAAGCTTTAATATTTTTAAGAGAGGAAGAAAGAGACACCATATCCCTGGCATTGGCCGACCCTAAACTAACTTTATTCGAGAGTCTATCAATATCATATATATTCCCAAAAAGTTCTCTCACCCCCTGCCGCATCGCGCTATCTTCAAAAAAACATTGAACCGCGTCTAGCCTTTCGTTTATCTGAACCGTATCCAGCAAGGGATTTAATATCCATTTCTTAAGACGTCTTTTCCCCATAGGTGTTTTCGTTTCATCCAGCACACCTAAAAGTGTCCCCTTACCCGACGCGTCCTCCATGCTGTAAATAAGCTCGAGATTCCTGTGAGAATTCCAATCCATTGCCATAAATTGACTTACATGATAAGTGGAAATTACATCAATATTATCAAGTTTGGTTTTTTGTGTATTTTTCAGATACTTTAGAAGGGCCCCGGAGGCGGAGACCGCAAGGGATAGATCCTGACATCCAAAACCTGAAAGATCCCTAACGGCAAAATGTTCTTTTATTTCCTTAAGAGAAAACCCATAATCAAACATCCAATCTTCACCCACAGTGATAGAACCTATGTTTACGTCTTTTATCTCTTGGAAGTGTTTGTCATTGGAAAAGTTCTCCGGAATCAGACATTCCGCGGGAGAAATCTTATATAATTCAGAAAAGAGGTCTTCACGATTAGCAACTTCCGTAACCCTGAATTCACCGGTTGAAATATCAGAATAAGCCAGTCCATAAACATTATCACCCGGACAAATGGCCAAAATGTAATTGTTCACGGATCCATCCAGTAATTCGTCCGCGATAAAAGTGCCCGGAGTTATTATTTTGACTACTTCCCTCTTCACCAGCTTCGTTCCGGGAACAGCGTCTTCCACCTGTTCACATATAGCGACTTTTTTGCCGCTTTTTACAAGGCGAGCTATATAATTGTCGGCAGCATGAAAAGGAATACCGCACATCGGAATTTTTCTTTTATTGCCTCCTGCGCGAGCTGTAAGAGTAATATGAAGAATGCGGCTAGCCTCCACCGCGTCATCAAAGAACATCTCATAGAAATCGCCCAGTCTGAAAAACAGGATCGAATCCTTATTCTGTTCTTTAATCGCAAAATATTGCTGCATCATCGGGGTAACCGCAGCGACAACCATCATTTTCTCCCTTAAAGAAAAGAAGAGTAGCCGGCGGGCTAAAGCCTTGCCCTTGCTACTCTTCGTGTTATATCACAAGACTCGTGATCATTGACATAAAAACTAAATGGATTTTCTTCTGAACCGTCTGAATATTCCTTTTTTCCCTATCTTCTTTTGTTCCGTTTTAGCTCTTTCCTTCTTAACCTCTTCAACGAAACGCTCTTCTTTTTCTTCGACGCTTACATCAGGAGCAGAAGACCGCGTATCTTTCGATTTTTCATCTTCAGCGACCCCTTTACCCGCTACTTTCTTTACGGGCTTTTTCTTGACAGGAGAAACACCCTCTGTCGCTGACTTTTTCTTCGTTTTGGATGGCACAGCGGCCTTTTTAACGCTGGGAGCACCCAGAAGATCTTCGTCTGAAATGGTTCTCTGAGTTAGCTCCATTATAACTACTTGGGCGCCATCCCCCTTTCTGTTTCCAAGCGGCATAATGCGTGTATATCCGCCTGGAGTATCCTTGAACAACGGTGCAAGGTCATTGAATAGGATTTTAACTATATTCTTATCACAAAGCCTCTTAAAAGCAATTCTCCTAGCCGAAACCGAATCAAGATTTTTCTTCGCAAGCGTGATCAATGGTTCCGCAAAACTTCTTAGAGCTTTTGCTTTGGCGGCCGTTGTCTCTATCCTCTGATAAAGAAAAAGACTGTTGGCCATGCTTTTTAAAGTCGCCTTGCGATGGCTTATATTTCTATTTAATCTACCTTTCTTCTTCTGGTGTCTCATCTATTTTCCTTCCTTCATTCTCAAATTATTCTTCGTTAAGGTCCATTCCCAGATGTAAGCCTCGATCTTGAAGAATCTTGTTTATTTCAGTCAGTGATTTCTTACCAAAATTTTTGTACTTCAGCATCTCTGTCTCTTTTCTCCCAACGAGATCACCAATAGTCCTGATCTTCGCGTCAGTCAAACAATTTGAACTTCTTACTGACAGCTCAAGATTTGTAATAGGCTCATTTAACTTTTTCTTAAGTGATTCTTTATCTTTCTCATCCTCATCTTCCTCTTCTATCTCTTCAGGAAGTTTACCGATCTCCATAAAAACATCAAGATGCCGCTGAAGTATGTTCGACGCGTAAAGAACGGCCTCTTTTGGTTCCATACTACCGTTAGTAAATATCTCGAGTATTAACTTATCGAAATCAGTTATGTGACCTACACGAGTGTCCATAATCTCAAGATTCACTCTTTTTACGGGCGAAAAAAGAGCATCTACAGCCACCATCCCGATAGCCTCGTCCCCTGTCTTATTACGTTCGGCCGCGGAATAACCACGTCCCCGTTTAACTACCATTTCGACCTTAAACTCAGTATTTTCGGTCAATGTAGCAATATGATGATCAGGATTGATTACCTCTACTGTTTCATCAGTCTCAAGATCTTTAGCAGTTACCGCTCCTTTCTTACTTACAGAAAGAAACATAGACTTTGGGCTCTTAAAATGTGAGCGGAGAACCAAACCTTTAATATTCATTATAATCTGTGGAACGTCTTCGAGAACGCCGGGAATCGCACAAAATTCATGTGAGACACCATCAATCTTTACAGAAGTCACGGCTGTACCTTCAATGGATGACAGCAATATTCTCCTTAAAGAATTACCGATAGTTATTCCATAGCCTTTTTCAAAAGGTTCGGCAGCGATCCTACCATAAGTAGGAGAGTAAGTCTCTTCATCAAAAATAAGTCTCTTAGGCAGTTCAAAATTTCTTAATTTCGTTCCCATATTGCGCATCCTCCTGTTTACCTTATGCGTCGTATACAATTCACGTTATTTAGAATACAATTCGACGATGAGGTTTTCTTCTATATCCATCCCGACATCTGCCTTGACCGGCAACCTTACAACCTTACAGGCTAAATCTTCGGGTGAAACTTCTATCCACTCCGGGGTTCCCCTGTCTTCCAAAAGTTTATATGTTTCTTTGAAATCCTTTTTCTGATCATCACTTCCCAGCAGTTCAATTTCAGCGCCTTCTTTAACAAGAAATGAAGGGATATCCACTCTACGGCCGTTTACTTTCACAAAACGATGTTTTACCACCTGGCGAGCCTTTGCGCGTGAAGGAGCAAAACACGATCTGTAAATAACATTATCAAGTCGTCTTTCCAATAGTTGAAGAAGAACTTCCCCGGTAACTCCCTTCGATCTATCGGCAAGTTTAAAATAATTTCTAAACTGCTTTTCCAGCATACCGTAAGTTCTCTTCACCTTTTGTTTCATTCTGAGCTGTATCGAATAGTTCGACGGTTTCTTTCGTCTTTTAGAAAACCCGTGCTGACCAGGTTTCTGGTCTCTACGCGTTACCGCGCATTTATCACCAACACACCTGGATCCTTTTAAAAACAATTTTTCGCCTTCAGCACGACAAAGTCTGCACGAAGCGCCTGTCAGTCTTGCCATTATACTCTCCTCCGTTTTTTCGGCCTGCAGCCGTTATGCGGGGTAGGAGTAATATCAACAATCCCTGCGATTCGAAAACCCTCAGCACGAAGGCTCCTAACAGCACTCTCCTTACCCGCTCCGGGCCCTTTTAAACGGACCTTAAGTTCACCTATTCCATGCTCCCTAGCCTTCTTGCCTGCCTCTCTTGCAGCAATTGACGCGGCAAATGGAGTGGACTTCCTTGATCCCTTAAAACCGGATGTACCAGCTGAAGTCCAACATAGTATCTTGCCTTTAGGATCGGTTATGCTCACGATCGTGTTATTAAACGTCGCATGCACGTGCGCAACCCCACTGGGTATCTTTGTTATTACCTTTTTACGTCTTTTTGTCTTTTTCTTCTGCACTTTTTTCTTCTCCTGTGGTCCTAT
>CAYZXR010000016.1:6017-18673 GCA_964482475.1 uncultured Planctomycetia bacterium
TCATCAAGATCATTCGCTCGCTTTTCCAAAGGAACTCCCGCGTCTTCCAATATTCTCGCGGCCAATGTTCTACCTATCCCATAAACATACGTCAGGGCTATTTCCATCCGTTTGTTTGGTATATCTATTCCTATTATCCTTGGCATCTTTCCTCTCTCCTGTTACTTTTAGCTGATAGCTGACAGCTGATAGCTCTCATTATCCCTGTCTCTGTTTATGTTTTGGCTCAACACATATAACTCTTACCACGCCCTTACGCTTGACAATCTTGCATTTCGGACACATTTTTCTCACACTTGCTCTAACCTTCATGATTATCTGTCTCTCCTTGTAATCCTTCCCCGGGTCAAATCGTACGGTGATATTTCAACTGTAACTTTATCCCCAGGAACTATTCGTATAAAATACATTCTCATCTTACCAGAAACGTGCGCCAAAATTACATGACCATTCGGCAGTTTGACCCTAAACATCGCGTTTGGCAAAACCTCAGCGACTTCTCCTTCAACTACAATTGCTTCTTCTTTAGGACTCACGTTAACGCCTCCGCTCTGTCTTTTCCCACAATAATTGTATCTTCAAAATGCGCGGATAATTTTCCATCTTCCGTAACAGCCGTCCAACCATCCGGCATAACATTTACTTCTCTCACACCCACATTGACCATTGGCTCTATCGCTAAAACCAGTCCTTCCTTAAGAACGGGGCCTTCTCCTTTTCTTCCCCAGTTTGGTACTTCTGGAGACTCGTGAAGATTTTTACCTACCCCATGACCAACAAATGACCTAACCTCTTTGTAATCGCTTTTTCTAATCGATTTTTCTATTGCGTTCGATATATCCGAAACCCTATTGCCGGCTACGGCATAACGTACACCCTCTGCCAAAGATTCCTTCGTGACTTTAATGAGGTCTCGCGCCTCATCACTTATATCCCCGACAGGAAAAGTCCTGGCAGCATCAGTAAAGTAACCGTTCTTTTTAACGCCCACATCGACACTTATAATGTCTCCGTCCTTTAGAACAGTCTTATCGGATGGTATTCCATGTACGACAACATTGTTTACCGAAGCGCATATAGTTGCCGGAAATCCCTTGTACCCCTTAAAGGCCGGTACACCTCCACGTTTCCGAATAATAGATTCAATTTCACGATCAAGCCCTGCCGTGGTAACCCCCGCGCAAACCGCTTGATCTAACCACTCGAAAATCTCTTTTATGACTTTACCCGAGTCCCTAATCTTACAAATCTCAGAATTGTCAGTTATAATAGTCATCTATATAAACCCATCTTTTTTTAAAAGAACATCTATATCATCAAAAAGATCTTCGGCCGGCAAACCTCCATCAACTTCTTTAAGGAGGCCTTTAGTCCGGTAATACTCAATCAAATCTTTAGTACTTTTTTCATAAACAGTTAACCTATTTTTCACGGTTTCCGGTTTATCATCTTCCCTCTGATATAGTTTCGCGCCACATATGTCACAAATACCTTCCTGTTTAGGAGGCATATTAGTTGCATGATAATTCTTTCCGCAATCCTTACATACTCTTCTTCCAGACAATCTTTGTATGGCAACTTCGTCTGATGTACTAAAATATATTACAACATCCAATGTGCGTCCTAATTCTCCAAGTGAGCTATCAAGCGATTCGGCCTGAGGACGAGTTCTCGGATAACCATCAAGAATAACCCCTCCCTGCGCGTCAGGTTTCGCCATCCTTTCTACAACTGTCCTTGTTACAATCTCATCCGGAACTAATTTTCCCTCATTCATGTATGAAGCTAATTCCTTGCCTATCTCGCCGCCTTCTTTTACAGCTTCTCTCAGCATATCACCGGTTGAAATATGAAGCAGCCCATATGCCTTTACCAAGTGTGCCGCCTGCGTGCCTTTTCCTGCACCGGGAGGTCCCAACAAAACCATATTTATAGAGCGCGCTTCCGTCATGATAAACGTCCTTTAACTCTTCCCTTTTTCATGAATCCCTCGTAATGCCTCATCAAAAGATGTGATTCCACCTGACGCATAGTGTCAAGCATAACACCTACGATGATCAAAAGTCCTGTACCCCCAAAGAAGCTGGCCACCAAAAACGGTATACCGAGTTTGCTGCTAATAACAGTTGGCAGAACAGCGATGATTGTTAAAAATATCGCGCCCGGCAATGTAATTCTTGTCATAATAAAATCTAAATATTCTGCTGTTTGTCTCCCTGGTCGTATCCCGGGGACAAATCCACCAAAACGTTTCATATTATTCGCCATTTCTATCGGATTAAAAGTTATTGCCGCGTAAAAATACGCGAAGAAAAGGATCAAAAATGAATATAATACATAGTAAAGCGGTCTTCCCATCATGAGAGCGCTCGCGATACCCTGTACCGCTTTATGCGGTACTATCCCCGCTATTGTAGCGGGAAACATAATGATTGACTGCGCGAAAATGATCGGTATAACACCACTCTGGTTAACCCTTAAAGGTATAAACGTGCTCTGTCCGCCATAAATTTTTCGCCCAACTATCCTTTTAGCGTACTGTACCGGTATCTTTCTTTGTCCCTGAGTGATAATAACAACAGCCATCACTACCGCTACAAACATAAACAACAAGAAAATCAGGGTAAAAGGAGCAATCTGCGCCTCCCCTTTTGTTCCGGGAGTAAGCAATGTAGCTATCTGAAATACCGCGGCCGGGAGTCGTGAAATGATACCAGCGGTGATGATCAACGAAATACCATTACCTATGCCTTTTTCCTGTATCTGTTCCCCGAGCCACATAATAAACGCTGTTCCCGTTGTCAAAGTTATAACAGTAAGTATGCGAAAACCCCATCCCGGATTCGAAACTATTTGCATACCCTGAAAACGATCCGGGTTTTCCAGCCACAACGCGATAAAAAAGGCCTGTATTATAGAAAGGAACACCGTGCCGTATCTTGTATACTGTGTTATTGCCTTACGTCCTTCCTCACCCTGTTTCGCTAGACGTTCCAGAGCCGGAACAACAGTAGTCAAAAGCTGTAGGATGATCGAAGCGGAAATGTACGGCATTATCCCCAGCGCGAAAATAGTCAAACGTTTCATCGCACCACCGGAAAACATATTCATAAGACCGAATAATGTCCCGCCTTGTGTCCTGGCAATATTGTCAAAGAACTGAGCTAACTTAGCCCCGTCTATTCCTGGTGTTGGTATAAAAGCTCCAATACGATAAACAGCTATCAAAGCAAGTGTGAACAATATCTTTTTCTTTAGATCGGGAACTTTAAAGATATTAACGATTGCTTCCAGCATTATATCAACTCCACCTTGCCGCCGGCTTCTTCAATCGCTTTCTTAGCGCTTTCTGAAAAGGCATTAGCTTTAACAGTTATACTTTTCTTCAATTCCCCTTTACCCAGAACTTTGACCGGAAATCTTTTCTTCCGCAGCAAATTGTTCTTAATAAGAAAGTCTTTGTCAACAACCCCTCCATCCTTAACACTCGCGACAGTCTCAAGAACTCCCACATTGATGAGAGCCCATTCTTTCTTAAATTTATTAGTAAACCCTCTTTTAGGAATACGTCTCATAAGCGGCATCTGTCCACCTTCAAAACCCGGATTATAAGTACCTCCGCCGGATCTTGCTTTCGCCCCTTTGTGACCTTTTCCGCAAGTTTTACCTTTTCCGGAACCTATGCCACGTCCGACACGTTTGCCTTTTTTCTTTATCCCCTCGGGTCTCCCTATATCTTCTATTTTTAAACCCATATTATCCTCTTCTTTTCAGACGCAACCTCAAAAAACCGTCCATGGTCGCTTTGACAACGTTTATACTATTTCTCGAACCAATACTTTTAGTTAAAATGTTTTTTATTCCCACCGCATCACATACAGCTCTTACCGCACCACCAGCGATAACACCTGTTCCCGGACTTGCGGGTTTGAGTATAATACGGCTAGCTTTAAATCTCCCGATAATTTCGTGGGGAATTGTATCGTCTTTAAGTTGAACTTTGCGAAAATTCTTCTTCGCCTCTTGGCTACCCTTGGTAATAGAGCCAACAACATCGTTAGACTTGCCAAATCCAATACCAGCTTGTCCTTTCCCGTCACCGGCAACGACAAGAGCGTTGAATGAAAAGTTTTTTCCACCTTTCACAACCTTAGCAACCCTGTTTATTGCTACAACCCTTTCAATACCATCCGTCTCCGGATTAGATTTTCTATCTCTCATCCCTCGTCTAGGAGCATTTCTCTGCCCACCGCGTTTCTGCGGAACATTTTCGGGTTTGGCCTTCGCGACTTCCTCCGGAGCATCCTTCTTTACCTGTTCTGCTCCATCGGCTTCAGAAACTTTCTCTGTCGCCGGAACGGCATCCACAGAAGCTTCTTCCTTAACAGGAGCATCCTCTTGGACTTTTTCCTGTTTGTCTTCGCTTGGGTCTATACTATCTTTCTTTTCCTCTGACATCATCATCTCCTCTTAGAACTCAAGACCGTTCTTCCGCGCAGAATCCGCGAATGCTTTAATTACACCGTGATACAAGTGTCCTGAACGATCTAATACTACTTTTTTTATTCCCTCTTGTTCCGCCAATTTCGCTACCTCTTCACCAAGTATAATTGCCGCGTCCACATTATTCTTAGTCGGCGATTTAATCTTATCCGCAACAACCTTCGATTTTGTGGATAGCCCGCATAAGGTCACACCTTTGAAATCATCCACGATCTGAACAACTAAAGCTTTAAGACTTTTGCTGATACACATACGCGGTCTTTCGCCGGTGCCCGATATCTTTTTTCTAATCGATTTTTTCCTTCTAATCATTCTTATTTTTTTATCCATAACTCTTTCCTTATTCTTCTTAGCCTAAAAAGCTCTTTTATGCGATACTCTTACCTTGTTTTCTACGGACATATTCACCAACGTACCTAATACCTTTGCCTTTATACGGTTCAGGCGGATACAATCTTCGTATTTCTGCAGATATCTGTCCAACTTGTTGTTTGCATATACCTTTGACTGTCATCGTAGTTGGGCTCGTTGTCTCTATTGTTATCCCTTCCGGAATATTAAAATTCACAACATGTGATTTACCTAAATCAAGCGCTAATACTTTCCCCTTTAACTGCGCTTTATAACCTACGCCCTGAATTTCAAGTTTCTTCTCAAATCCGTCTTTCAGCCCGGTCAACATATTCTGTATCAGACTTCTTGTCGTTCCATGCAACGACATATGCTCACGTGAGTCAGAAGGACGCTCAATAGTGAGGATACTTTCTTCTATTTTGGCAGTGAAACCTTCTGGGATCTCATGTTCAAGAACTGTCCCCTTGGCCTCAACTTTAACAGACCTTCCCTCTATCGCAACCTTCAAGTCTTTCGGTATTTCTATCGGTTTTTTTCCAACCCTAGACATCCTTTTATCTCCTTGTTCCCTTAAACAGCAGCTTCATCTACCAAATCTGGCAGATAACTTCACCGCCGACACCAGCTTCTTTCGCTTCCTTATCGGTCAGCAAACCCTTGCTAGTCGAAAGTATTGAAAAACCTACTCCACCCATTACTGATTTCACATTTTTGGCTCCCACATAATCACGACGACCGGGTGTTGATATCTTTTTCAACTGTTCCATAACCGAAGTTTCGTCATCAAGCCACCTCAAGTATACTTTTATCTTTCCCTGCTTATTATCATCAATAACCTTGTAATCATCAATAAAGCCTTCTTTTTTGATGATATCCACAATACCCTCAATAAACTTCGAGCGTCTTATGACTACGTTTTTTTTCTTCGCCATTATTCCATTACGTATAATGGTTAACTGATCAGCAATAAAATCTGTACAACTCATTTATCTTTCTCCTTGTTCCCTCATCCACTGCATCCATAGACCTTATTACCAGCTAGCTTTCCTAATGCCCGGGATATCTCCCTTAGACGCCAGTTCTCTAAAACAAAGACGGCATAACTGAAATCTTCTCATGTATCCTTTTTTTCTGCCGCAGATCTGACACCTAGTTATAGTCCTAGTGCTGAATTTGGGTGTTCTTTTTGCTTTTTCTATTAGGGCTGTTCTTGCCATGTTTTTTCCTCGTTATCTCTTTTCGAACGGCATACCAAACGCTTCCAGGAGTTCTTTTGACTCCTCCTTCGTTTTCGCCGTCGTTACTATGCAAATATCCATCCCGTGCGCTCTTGGTATCTTATTAAGATCCAGTTCCGGGAATATAGACTGTTCTTTTAAACCAAGCGTATAATTCCCCTGCTGATCAAAAGCTGTGCTTGATACACCTCTAAAGTCACGTATCCTAGGAATACAAAAATTAATTAAGCGATCTAAAAATTCGTACATGCGCACACCACGAAGAGTTGTTTTATAACCAACTGGTGCACCATCTCTAATTTTGAAATTCGAGATCGAAAGTCTAGATCGTGTTAAGCGCGGTCTCTGCCCCGTGATGATAGCCATCTCATCACGAACCTTTTCTACCAGATCTTTTTCCTGAGCCATAGCCCCCATACCCACGTTTACCACAACTTTTGTGATTTTAGGTGCCTGCATCGGGTTCGAATACCCAAATTTTTTCATCAATCTGGGAATTATTTCTTTCTTATATTCTTCTGCGTACCTGACCATCGTATGTATACCCCTATTTTACTTTTGGACGCTTGCCCACGCGCCTCGGTTAAAGTACCTCTTTACATTTTTTGCAATAACGAACTTTACTACCGTCGGCCAGCACATCCATACTTGTACGCACCGGTTGACTACATCTCTTACAAATAACACTGATGTTGGAAATATCCAACGAAGCTTCCTGCTCAACGATGCCGCCCTGATCTTCCTGACGTCTCCGCTTAACATGTTTCTTAACGAAATTCATGCCCTGAACTATTACCCTATTACCACCAGACAAAATTTTGAGAACTTTACCACTTTTCCCTTTGTCCTTCCCGGCAATAATCTTAACTATATCATTTTTCTTTATTTTCAACATCTTCTCTCCTTAAAACACTCTTACCAATGTATACACTTGCCCAAGATACCTCGCGTCAAACAACCTCTGGGGCCAATGATACGATCTTCATATAGTTTTTTCTACGTAATTCACGCGCAACCGGACCAAACACTCGAGTCCCACGCGGATTTCCGTCCTTGTCGATAAGGACTAACGCGTTATTATCAAATCTCAGAACTGTACCATCTTTGCGAAGTATAGGGTATGCCGTTCTAACTATAACTCCACGTACAACTTCCCCTTTTTTTACTTCACCAATAGGAGCTGCTTCCTTTATGCTGCAGGAAATGACATCTCCTATCTCTGCTGTACGCGTCCCAGACCTACCGATTACACCGATCATCGCTGCCTTTTTTGCGCCAGTATTATCAGCAACATCAAGTCTTGTTCCCATTATGATCATTTCTGACTATCCCCTTTGTGCTTTTTCTATTATCTCAACAACTTTCCAATGTGTTTCTTTGGAAAGTGGCCGCGTTTCCACCATTTTTATAACATCGCCCTCGCCAGCCTCGTTCTTTTCATCCCTAGCTTTAACCTTTTTGTGACTTGTAACGAACTTTTTGTAAAGCGGATGTCTTTTCTGAACCTCTAACTGAACGGTGACAACCTTGTCCATTTTGTCACTCACAACAGTACCTATGAATGTTTTCTTCTTTGCCTTATTGCCCACTTGTTTTCTCCTTAAGAATTGTATAACACCGCGCAATATCACGTTTCGCGTCTCTTATATACTGCGGTCGCTCAATACGACCGGTGCTCGCTTCGGATCTGAGCGTGAACAGCTTTTCTTTCAACGTAAGAATAGATTGTTCGATCTCAGGTTCTGTCATATTTCTAATCTCGCTTGGCTTCAAACCTGTCCTCCCCTTACAATAAATTTGGTTTTCATCGGGAATTTATGCGCCGACAATCGCATCGCCGCTCTTGCCATGTCAAGTGGAACACCTTCCAATTCGAAGATGATCCGTCCCTTTCTCACACTGGCAACCCATCCAGCAGGCGATCCCTTACCTTTACCCATTCTGGTTTCCGCGGCTCGCTTCGTAATAGGCTTATCGGGAAAGATCCTTATCCACATCTTACCAACCCTACCGGTATGCCTCATTACCGCGACTCTGGCGGCCTCGATCTGTCTATCGGTGACCCATTCGCTCTCAATCGCTTTCAAACCATATTCACCAAAATTCATCTTGCTGCCAGAGGTACTTGTACCTTTACGCCTGCCCCTCTGCTGCTTTCTGTATTTTACTCTCTTCGGCATCAATGCCATGATCTATCTACTCCTTGCTTCAGTCTTTTTTATGTCATCCATATTAACTTTCCCAATACCCCTGTCAAACTTTATACCTTTATATATCCATACTTTTATGCCAATAAGACCATAAGTGGTATGTGCTTCCGTAAACCCATAATCTATGTCAGCACGAATGGTTTGAAGTGGAACTTTTCCAAACTTCTGGCTTTCAGCTCTAGCTATTTCCGCACCACCGAGACGACCGGCACATCTTATTTTGACACCCTCTCCACCAGCATCTTTAACCGACTGTACAGCTTTCTTCATTGCACGACGAAATGGCATCCTCTTCACAAGCTGAAAAGCTATATTATCAGCTACACATTTCGCGTTCAACGCAAGGTTCTTTATCTCTTTTATATCAACAATAAGCTTATTAGTATCTCCAATTATGTTCTGTATTTTTTCCTTAAGTTTTTCGATCACAATACCGCCACGACCAATAATCATTCCGGGTCTTCCGGCATAGATCAGAATGCGTGTCCGTTTGCTTGTTCTTTCTATAGACACGTTGGAAATCATACCGGTCGTTATCTCTTTTTCTATCAACCGTCTGATCTTAGCGTCTTCATGCAAATTACTGGCAAATTTCTCTTTAGGCGCGTACCATCTGGAATTCCAGTCTCGTATTATACCCAGCCGAAAACTAGTGGGATGAACTTTTTGACCCATATTATTTACTCTCCGATTTTTTGTTTTTTGTTTCCACCGGGGCTACAACCTCGTCAAGCTCCAGACTAATATGTACAGTTCTGTGTCTTATCGGCGTAGCACGCCCCATAGTTGCCGCCCTGTAACGAGTAAGCATCGGCCCGCCACCGGCTACGATCTTTGATATCATAACATCTTTTTCAAGTAATTTGTCCTGCCTATCAAAATTGACATTGGCAAACGCTGAATTGAGAACCTTCTGGATCGGTCCACCGGCACGTTTATTCACCGTGCTAAGAATGGCATTGGCATCTTCAACCGTCTTTCCTTTTATCAGCTCCATTACCAGTCTAACTTTTCTTGGAGACATCCTTACATATTTTGCTTTAGCCTTAGATAACATTACTTTTTCCTCTATTTTTTACTAATAATAACCTATTATGTTTTCGCCACAGACACCTTAGTAGCTGATCCATGCGAACGGAAGTTACGTGTTGCCGCAAATTCACCCAGCTTGTGTCCAACCATGTTCTCAGTAATAAAAACCGACTGGAACTTTTTACCAGTATGTATCATCATCGTTATTCCAACGAAATCCGGCACAACCACTGATCTTCTTGACCATGTCTTTATCGGCTTTTTAGATCCGCTTTCTTTCATTTTGCTGACTTTCTTTAACAGGCTTTCGTCAACAAAAGGCCCCTTTTTGATCGACCTCGACATGCTTTATTTCCTCCGTTTTATAATTTTGCTGTTAGATGTCTTATTCTTTTTACGAGTTTTAAGACCTCTGGTTATCTTACCCCATGGTGTACATGGATGTCTTCCACCAGAGGATTTTCCTTCACCGCCACCCATAGGGTGATCAACAGGGTTTTTTACTACCGCACGGGAATGGGGTTGACGTCCTTTATGCCTTGAACGTCCCGCTTTCCCAAGACTAACCTTTTCATGATCCACGTTACCTACACGCCCGATAGTAGCATAGCATTTCTCGCTAACCAACCGGATCTCACCTGAAGGCATGCGCAAATGAACGTTACCGGCGTCTTTCGCGGCCACTGTAACCGCGCTACCCGCCGACCTGGCAATCTTTGCTCCTCTACCCGCGTCCATTTCAACACAATGCACCGTGATGCCTAGTGGAATATTTTTAAGTTCTGTGGAATTACCTGTCTCTATCTTCACTGATGATCCACATTCAATTGTCACTCCGGGTTTGAGCCCGAGAGGTGCCACAATATACGCTTTCTTTCCGTCTTCATACTGAATGAGAGCGATGTTGGAAGATCGATTAGGATCATATTCAATAGATTCGACCACCCCGTTTTTACCCTTCCATGAATACCGAAAATCAATAAGCCTGTAAGTTCTCTTGTGACCGCCGCCCTTTTTACTCACTGTCTTTCTACCACGGTTATTGCGACCACCCGTCTTAGGTAATGCCCTAGTCAAAGATTTTTCCGGCTTTTTGGCGGTAATCTCGTCAAAAGTTAAACAAGTTACCCATCGGCTTGCCGGAGAAGTTGGTTTACGTTTCCTTATCCCCATATTAAGTTACCTCTATTTTGCTTTCTGGTTTCAACGTTACTATCGCTTTCTTCCACGCGGACGTCATTCCCTGATGCAAACGAACCCGACGCTTCTTCCCTTTTACATTAACGATATTAACGGATTTTACATGAACTGAGTAAATGTCCTCAACTGATCTCTTGATGTCAATTTTGTTGGCTTCTTTAGAAACCTTAAAAAGATACTTGTTTTGCGTAAGCAAGTTTGACCCTTTTTCAGTCCTCACCATGTTTTTTATAACATCATGTGATGTCCTCATTTCAACCTCTCAGTAAGTTTTTCCAAAGCATCTTTTTCGATCAAAATAGAACTATTCAGAAGAACGTCTCTTGCGTTTATGTTTCTTCCGTCTTTGATCGTGATCTCTTTGAGGTTTCTTACGGCCCGTTTAAGGTCTAATGTAACTCCATCAACCGCTACAAGCGTTTTGCCCTCAAGCTTCAGGTTTTCAAAAATCTTTTTAGCTTCCTTAGTCTTTGCCTCTTTTACTTCTATTTTAACAACTGGCTTAATCGCTTCCTCTATTAAACGAGCGTTCAGACTCGAAAGTAAGGCTTTTCTTACGGCTTTCTTGGGCATTGAGTAGCTATAATCACGCGGTTTGGGACCAAAGATAGTACCACCATGTCTCCATAGCGGGTTCCTTGACGATCCAACTCTCGCGCGACCGGTACCTTTCTGTTTCCAAGGTTTCGCGCCGCCGCCGGAAACTTCAGCTCTAGTCTTTGACTTAGCTGTTCCCTTGCGCTTTGCCGCTTCATACATCTTTTTGGCTTCATAAAGAAGGGTTTTGTTCACATGTCCATCAAACAATTCCTTGTCGAGCTGGACTGTGCCGGCTTCTTTTCCTTCTAAATCATAAACAGCTAATCTAGTGTTTATTTTTATCTCTTTCGTTTCTTTATTCATCCTTATTCTTCGTTTCCTTCTTTAGGCGCTTCTTTTTCCGGAGCTTCCTCAACCTTTTCAGCTTTGGCTGCTTCCGGCTCATTTTTTTTCTGTGAATCTTTCTCTGGGGCTTCCTGAACCTTTGCCGCTGGTTCCTCTGTAGCCACTTCCGCTGCTTCTACTTCTGGCTCTTCCGGCGCTTCTTCTTTAACTTCACGCGGAGCTATAGGCCTTTTCCTAGAAAAGCTTATGACCAAATAGCTACCGTTGGCACCCGGCACAGCTCCCTCAACTAGAACAGTGTCATTTTCACCGTCTATTTCCACTACCTTCAAATGCTGAACAGTGACCCGTTCATTGCCCATTTGTCCCGGACCAGCATGTCCTTTAAAAACACGTGAAGGATATGCACTGGCTCCTATAGACCCCGGTCCACGATGTGACTTAGAACCATGAGTTTTTCTGCCCCCTGACCATCCATGACGTTTCACGCCCCCCTGAAAACCTTTCCCCTTGGACGTTCCCATGATATCCAAATAATCACCCTTCTGAAAGATATCGCTATTCAGTTCGTCTCCAACTTTAATGTCAGAAGCGTCTTCACACCTTATCTCCCGCACATACCTTTTGCATTTCAACCCTTGAGCCTTCAGATATTCCCTCTGTGGTTTATTAACCCTCTTTTCCCTCACATCGTCATATCCTAATTGAACAGCAACATATCCGTCTTTCTCAACAGTTTTGATGCACTGCACAACACATGGACCTGCCTCCAAGACAGTAACGGGAATCCTTTGCCCCTTCTCGGTGAAAATCTGTGTCATTCCTAATTTTTTTCCTAATATACCGGTAACCATTTTTTCCTCTTTTTATTACTTTATTTCGACATCAACACCAGCCGGAAGATCCAGTCTACGCAATGCGTCTACTGTCTTAGCCGTCGGCTCAATGATATCCATTAATCTTTTATGCGTCGCAAGTGAAAACTGTTCCCTTGACTTTTTATTGACGTGTGGTGAACGTAAAACTGTAAACACCTCTTTCCTTGTAGGCAGAGGAACAGGCCCAATAATCGAAGCTCCTGTTTGTTTAACCGTCCCCACTATCTCGACCATAGCTACATCCAGTAGTTCATGATCAAAAGACTTAAGTTTCAACCTTATTTTTTGTGACTGCTTTGCTTTTTTAGCCATTTTTTCCTCGTTGCCGTAATACTATTCAACTATTTCCGCGATCA
>CAYZXR010000017.1:0-2522 GCA_964482475.1 uncultured Planctomycetia bacterium
TACAGATTTCACCCTTACTTCTGGAATTCCGCTTACCTCTCTCGTACTCAATCCTACCAGTATCGGATGCAGTTCCTTGGTTGAGCCAAGGGATTTCACACCCGACTTAATAAGACGCCTACATGTCCTTTACACCCAGTAAATCCGAATAACGCTTGCCACCTCCGTATTACCGCGGCTGCTGGCACGGAGTTAGCCGTGGCTTCCTCTCAACGTACTGTCAATCCAATACATTATTCACATACTGGACTTTCATCCGTTGTGACAGAGCTTTACGACCCGAAGGCCTTCATCGCTCACGCGGCGTCGCATAGTCAGGCTTTCGCCCATTGCTAAAGATTCTCGACTGCAGCCTCCCGTAGGAGTCTGGGCAGTGTCTCAGTCCCAGTGTGGCTGACCATCCTCTCAGACCAGCTAACCGTCATAGCCTTGGTAGGCCGTTACCCCACCAACAAGCTGATAGTTCGCGGGCTCATCTAAAGGCGACAGGTCCATTTTCAGGATCCCCATCTTTAACCTCAGTCCCATCAGGGACCGTGGTCTTATCCGGTATTAGCCCATCTTTCGACGAGTTATCCCGAACCTAAAGGTAAATTACCCACGTGTTACTCACCCGTTCGCCACTATCTCCCTCCGAAGAAAGAGATCGTTCGACTTGCATGCCTAATCCACGCCGCCAGCGTTCATTCTGAGCCAGGATCAAACTCTCCAGTTTGAATTTCCTAAACCCTCACACATTCGGTTATCTAATTTCAAAGAACAATACACATAAAAATAAGCACCACTCTTGTGATGCTTCTCTTTAGTTTACTCCCGCATATTTTTTCAGCATCAACACGGGAAATGCTATTCTACACTATTTGTGATTCTTGTCAAGGTTTTTATCACAAAAAAATGACAAACTATTTATGGGATATTTTAGCGAATTTTCGTTTTCCCACACGCAGCACTTTAGCCTCTTTTTCGAGGAGCACCATGAAGCTGGCATCCTCCACTTTCTCGCCATTTATCGACACGGCATTCTGTTTAACTAGGCGCCTAGCCGCACTGGTCGAATCCGCAAAGCCCACTGTTTTCACCAGTTCCGAGATACTTACCTCATCCATATCAAAAGTAAATTCTTCCATATCTTCCGGAAGTTCTTTCCTCGCAAAGACCGCTTCAAAACTCATCCTAGCTTTTTCCGCGGCTTTGTCACTATGATATTCTGACACTATCAGTTTGGCCAACTGCACTTTCACTTCTTTAGGATGAGCCTTACCATCGACCACTTCTTTTTTTATCAAGCGATAATCAATGTCCGTTAAAAGCTCATAATATTTCCACATTAAATCGTCGGAAACCGACATCAATTTACCGAACATTTCCTCCGGAGCTTCATTTATTCCTACGTAGTTGTTAAGTGATTTGGACATCTTATCCACGCCGTCTAGCCCCTCCAGAATAGGCATGGTTATGATCACCTGTGGCGGTGGCGGAACCATATAGCTTCTCTGCATATCTCTTCCAACAAGCAAATTGAATTTTTGATCAGTTCCACCAAGCTCTACATCAGCCTGCATAACAACGGAATCATATCCCTGCAAAAGCGGATACAGGAATTCAATTATACTTATAGGTTCTTTGTTTTTGTATCGATTGGCAAAGTCATCACGCTCCAAAAGACGCGCAACGGTGTATCTGGAAGCTAGATCGAACATCCCCTCTACGCCAAGCTTTGAGCACCAACTAGAATTAAATTCAACTTTTGTTTTGGACTTGTCCAGTATTTTAAAGATCTGCTTTTTGTAAGTTTTCGCGTTCTCGATAACCTCATCAATGCTAAGTTGTTTTCTTACTTTGGAACGTCCCGAGGGATCTCCAATGCGACCCGTGAAATCTCCAATAAGAAAATGTACATCATGACCAAGGTCCTGGAAGTGTTTCATCTTTCGAAGCAATACGGTATGTCCGAGGTGAATATCTGGTGCGGAGGGATCAAAACCGGCTTTGATGATAAGCGGTCTATCCAAAGCCAGCTTTTCTTCCAATTCCGGGATACTGATTATTTCAGCAGTACCCCTTTTAATAATGTCTATCTGTTCCTTGATAGATTTCATAATCTTACTGATCGGCCTGCTATTTATCCGTCTCTTCTCCGCCTTCAGCCGGAGTTGTTTCTTCAGGGGAAACTACCTCTTCAGCCGGGGCTGCTTCTTCAGCAGGAGCTGCCTCTTCAACCGGGGCTACTTCTTCAACCGGGGCTGCTTCTTCAACCGGAGTTGCTTCTTCAGCAGGAGCTGCATCTTCAACCGGGACTGCTTCTTCAACCGGAGTTGTTTCTTCAGCAGGAGCTGCCTCTTCAACCAGAGTTGTTTCTTCAGCAGGAGCTGCCTCTTCAACCGGAGCTGCCTCTTCAGTAGGAGTCGCCCCTTCAACCGGAGCTGCCTCTTCAGCAGGAGCGGCCTCGTCAGCAGAAACCTTCTCATCATCAAAATCCTTGATGCTTAAGGCAATCTTTTTCTGCACACCGTCAATATGAA
>CAYZXR010000017.1:2622-14652 GCA_964482475.1 uncultured Planctomycetia bacterium
TCATCAAAATCCTTGATGCTTAAGGCAATCTTTTTCTGCACACCGTCAATATGAATGACCTTAACCTTTATCTTGTCCCCGGGATTATATACATCTTCCATCCTCTGAGGGGATTCAAGGAACATTTCTGAAACATGCAAGAGTCCTTCTAAATCTTTCTCTAACTCGACAAACATTCCAAAATTGGTTATATTCATCACAGTGCCGTCACAAACCGTGCCGGACTCATATTTCTGAGTTATATCATCCCATGGATCAGAACCTAACTGTTTTACACCCAACGCGATCCTGCGGTTTTGCTCATCCACATTTAATATAATCGCCTCTATTTCGTTATCTTTCTCTATAAGTTCTTTCGGATGATTAACACGTTTGGTCCAAGAAAGATCCGAGACATGCACCAATCCTTCCACCCCGGGTTCAAGTTCTACAAACGCGCCATAATCAGTCAATGTGTTGACCTTTCCCTTAACTTTGTCGCCAACATGAAAACGATCCTCAACTCCCTGCCATGGATCTTCTTCCAACTGTTTCAATCCGAGAGAAAGCTTCTGGTTGTCCTTATCAAGCTTCAATACCATGGCCTGGACTTCATCCCCAACAGAAAAACGCTCGCTTGGATGATTGAATTTTTTCGTCCATGAAAATTCGGATATATGTATCAAGCCTTCAATCCCCTTTTCCAACTCTAGAAAAACACCGTATGGCATAATATTGACAACCTTTCCGCTGACAACTCCAGCCTCAGGGAATTTTTCATCAATATCTTGCCAAGGGTTTTCTGACTTCTGTTTATAACCAAGAGAAACTTTCATGTTCTTCTTATCAAAATCAAGGATCTTGACTTCTACTTCATCACCGACATTCATAACTTCTGTTGGTTTATTAATTCTCCCCCAACTCATATCAGTAATATGCAGCAGTCCCGTTATTCCTCCACCGATGTCAATAAACGCGCCAAAGTCAGTGATATTACGAACTACACCCTTGACTATATCACCCTTATTTAAGCTCTCTAGGATAGCTTGTTTTTCTTCCCTCTTTTTCTCTTCAACTATTTCTTTTCTGGAAACTACAATATTTTTACGAGAAACATTTATTTTAACTATCTTAAATTTATATTTGTTTCCCACCAGATTATCAGCACCACCGACATCCTGCATGGACGCAAGGCTTGCCGGAAGGAAAGCTTCCAATCCAACATCTACCATAAAACCGCCTCTAACCTTCCGTGCGACCTTACCTTCGATAGAATCGCCTTCCTTATAGTTATCGACGATATCCTGCCATCCCTTAAACTTTCTCGCCTTTTCGTGCGAAACGACAACCATTCCATGATCATTTTCTTTAGATTCAAGAAAAATATCAATCTTGTCCCCAACCTTAAGTTCTTCCGGATCAGAAACTTCCGATTTGTGAATTAGACCTTCTGACTTATAACCTATGTCCACCAGAATATCTTTCTCCCCAATCTGAACTATGGTCCCCTTTAGAATTTCCCCTTCTTTGATATCGGAGATACTCTGTTCGTACAATCCTGCCAATGCTTCATTTGTTGTGTTTTTTTCTTTTTCAACCATCACTGTGTATCAGCTCCTTTTAAAGTATTTTGGAGACATATTCTACCGTCTTTCCAATAAAGATGCAACAGTTATTAACCTTTTTCTACCGATTCTTTCAACTCAGCTATACGATCCATAACCAGCGTAGCTGCCCCACCGTAATCCTTCCTTTCAGAAAAAGACGCAAAATCTTCCACCATAAAAGGCCGGCCTGCATGCAAACTCATTTTAGTTCCGTATCTCACTCCACCATTTTTGGGCAATGCGTCGTGCGTACCATGGATATATACGGGAACCACCGGAACAGCAGCTCGTAAAATTAGAAAACCCGCGCCTTTTTTTGCCTCCTGTAAACTTCCGTCTACAGATCTTGTGCCTTCCGGAAAAATAGCAACGCTTCGACCATGCTTAATAGCATGTAGTGCTTTTCTAAGACCGGCTACTCCCTTATCCCTGTCGACTTCTATACACCCAACCGCGCGAAACCATGTCCGTGACATGAATGAACCAAATAATTCCTTCTTTGCCATAAACGACAACTTATTCCAGCGGCGCAACATTCCAACAAGAGTAGGGTCGACATAACTCCCATGATTGGATATGATAATATATGGCGGTACTGGGAGGTTCTCTCTACCGCAAATAGTAATCTTAAAAACAATCCGCGCTAATAACTCCAAAACAAGCTTAGAGATATAGTACATCATAAACGCCTCTTTTGAATGGCATCTTTAGCATGACTAACAATTTTACCGACAACCTGTTCAACCGAAAGCTCGCTAGTATCAAGAAGAATGGCATCATCTGCTTTTTTTAACGGACCTACTTTACGTGTTTTGTCCGCGTGATCCCGTTGCTTAAGGTCATCCGCGACTTCTTCGCGAGTCACAGGTTTTCCTTTGGCATGAAGCTCAGCAAGTCGACGTTCCACCCTTTCATCAAATGAGGCGTCTAAATAAATCTTACAAATAGCGTCTTGAAGAACTACTGTCCCTATGTCCCGTCCTTCCATCACCGCCCCACCAAGACCATCAACCATTTTACGCTGAAGACGCACTAACTTTTCCCTAACAGAAGCTATCTTCGCCACATGTTTAACATTCTGCGTGACTTCCAATGTACGTATAATCTCACTCACATCCTTGCCATCAAGAACAACGTGTATAGTCGTACCTTCTTTACCTGATGGTAAAAGTTCCAGATCTAGATCTTTCGCAAGTCCGGCTATCGCAACCTCATCGGTAAAATCCGCGTTAGTCTGCATTGCCTTCAAGGTCAGAGCCCTATACATAGCTCCTGTATCAATGTAAATATATCCCAGCTTTTCAGCAACAAGTCTGCTCACTGTGCTTTTGCCGCTGCCAGCGGGACCATCAATTGCTATCGCTTTAATTCTTTTCAGAAAACTCATTTTTCGCCCTTTGAAAATTCTTTAATTTTTTCTCGAGTTCTTCTCTATTGTTTTCCCTGATATCCTTTTCTATGCCTAAAATTACTTCCTTAAACCGCTCAATAGCAATAAGTACGTTTTCTTTATTAGTTAAAAAAATGTCACTCCAAAGAGAAGCGTCGGAAGACGCTATTCTCGTTGTATCTTTAAAACCTGACGCTAACATAGAAAGCGGTGCTGGTGGCAATGCTCCCACAAGAGCATATGCCGCGACATGCGGCAGGTGACTAGTAAACGCTATTATTCTATCATGATCTTCCGGTGACTGAATTTCCACTCGAGCCCCCATGGCCTTCCATATTTCGGCCACCTCATTCAATGCCTGCCTATCAGTAACATTCGTGTCATCTGTAAGCACACATAATGATCCTTCGAAAAGTTCCGCGGTAGAGTATTCCACTCCTGACTTTTCCGATCCGGCAAGTGGATGTCCACCGACAAATAGAAAATTTCCTCCGCTTTGCGCCGCATAATCCACTATCTCTTTTTTAGAACTCCCAACGTCTGTTATGATCACCTTGCTATCGTTAAGAACCTTCACTAAATCATTAAGAACGTTTTTAATAACAACGACTGGTGTGGCTATGATTATCATATCCGCACCTGATACTGCCTCCTCGTAGTTGTCGACATAGCCTTGGGTTAAAGCGTTTTCCTTAAAAGCTCTATCAAGTGAAGATTGTCTGCGGCATACACCTATTACCTCATCGGCTAGACCTTTTTTTAAAATAGCCTTTCCAATAGACCCGCCAATTAATCCCATTCCAATAACAACAACTTTTTTCATTTTCATAAAGGCTCCTGTCAAATTCCTCGCTTAAAGCGTTCTTCCTACCGCTTTTGCCACCTTTGACACATCTTTCATCATATCTTCAAATTTCTTCGGTAAAAGTGACTGACTACCATCGGAAAAAGCATCTTCAGGAGAAGGGTGAACTTCCACCATTAGACCATCTGCGCCAGCCGCGATTGCAGCATATGACAGCGCGGGAACCATCCCCCACTTACCGCACGCATGTGAAGGATCAATGATTATCGGAAGATGACTCAAACTCTTTACCGACGGAACAGCAGTGATATCAAGGGTAAACCGAGTAAAATCATCAAACGTTCGAATGCCCCGTTCGCAAAGTATCACATCAGGATTACCGCCGGCCAGTATGTACTCCGCGCTCATAAGAAACTCTTTAATAGTCGCGGCTATGCCTCTCTTTAATAATACCGGTTTTCTTACCTTGCCTACCTCTTTAAGCAGGTCAAAATTTTGCATATTTCTGGCACCGATCTGTATGATGTCCGCATACTTTACCATGAGATCAATATTTCGCACATCCATCAACTCAGTAACGACTAGAAGTCCGGTTTTATCACGCGCTTCAGCCATGTATTTCAGCCCTTCCTCTCCAAGCCCCTGAAAACTATAAGGGCTCGTCCTTGGTTTGAAGGCACCTCCTCTCAATATTGTCGCACCGGCTTTTTTCACATCTGAAGCCGTATCTAAAAGCGATTTTCTTCCTTCAACGGAACATGGCCCGGCCATTACAACGATCTTCTTCCCGCCAATAGTCACTCCGCCGCCTACATTGATTTCGCTGGGCGTCGCCTTGTATTCCAAAGACGCGAGCTTGTACGGCTTTAGAATAGGCATAACTTTTTCAACCCCCGGAATACCTTCAAGCGGTTGAACCCGTAAAATATCTTCTTCCCCAATAACACCAATAATCTTACGCTCAACCCCCTCGGATAGCCAAGGTTTGAGTCCAAGCTTTTCTATCTTTTCCATAACATGATCGACTTCTTGCTTTGTCGCATTCGGTTTCAAAACTATTATCATCAGTCACTCCTTTTTATTGTCAGGTTCTCGCAATATCCATTACTTCTTTAAATATCTTAAAAAATCTATCATTCTCCTCTTTCGATCCTATGGTCACCCGTATAAAACCATCCAAGCGCCAAACCGACATCTCTCGAATAATAACACCTCGTTTTAAAGTTTCGTTAAAAATCACCTTCGAATCACAACCTGTATTGACGAGAATAAAATTTGTAGAACTCGGCACATATTCCAGATGCAATTCCTCGAAAAACTTATAAAACCTTTTTTTCTCTTCGCGGACTAAGGATATAGACTTTTCCACATACTCGACATCTTTCAATGCGGCCACCGCAGCCGCTTGCGCGATGGAATTCACATTAAATGGCTCACGCACTTTGTTAAGTATCTCAACTATATCCTTACGGGCAATTCCGTATCCTACTCTCAAGCCGGCAAGGCCGTAAGCTTTAGAAAATGTGCGTGTAACAATGATATTCTTATCTTCTCTCGCTGTCAGACCGATGGTTTGCGGAAAATCCGCGGCTTCCGCAAAGTCAAAATATGCCTCATCAATTATTAAAATAACATTTTCTGGAACTCGTTCAATAAATTTATCCATTTCCCTCGCTGTCACATAGCTACCAACAGGATTATCTGGATTCGCGATAAATATCATCTTGGTTTTATCCGTAATGGACTCCGCCATAGCTTCAAGGTCATACCTCATATCTTTCATGGGGACAGAAGAAACCTCAGCCCCCTCAACCACCGAAGCTATGTTGTACATTAGGAAAGTCGGATCGGCGATAAGCACTTCTTCACCCGGATGTATAAAAGCTTTCAACGCAAGAACAAACACTTCATCTGACCCATTGCCAATAAAAATTGTATCTGAGGCCACTAAATGTTTCTCGGAGAGTGCTTTTTTAAGATAAAAACAATCCGCATCCGGATACCTATTAATTGCTTTAGCAGCATCTGACATCGCGCTAAAAACCCTGGGAGACGGTCCACACGGGTTTTCATTTGATGCCATCTTAATGATGTTTTTAATACCAAGCTCCCTCTCGACTTCCTCAATCGGCTTGCCGGGAACATAAGGTTTAACTTTATGTAGATTTTTTTTACATAGTCTTTTCATTTCTCATCCTTTTGGATATGACCCCAGAACCTTGATGAAGGTACACTTATCCGTCAATTCTTTCAAAGCTCTTTTTACCTTTAGAGACTCACAATGTCCTTCCAAGTCCACAAAGAAATAATATTTCCATGTCTGAAGTTTTGAAGGACGAGATTCTATTTTTGTCAGGTTTATTCCTCTTTTCTTAAAAGACCCTAACATGTCATGCAAAATGCCAGGCGAATCCTTCACAGAAAAAACGATGGATGTCTTATCTTTTCCGGAAGGTGCCGTACTGTTTTTTCCTATCACTAGAAACCGTGTAACATTCCTGGAAGAATCTTCAATAGAACGCGCAAGCACACGCAGTTTGTATTGCTTTGCTGCCAATTCGCTAGCTATGCAGACAGCATCTTTATGCTTCAGTGCCGCCTCGGCTGCCTTAGCGGTTGATGGGAAATCCTTTAAAGTCGCAAGCGGCAGATTTTTTTCTATCCACAAACGACACTGTCCAAATACCTCCGCCTTAGAATAAATCCTTTTAATGGATTTCAAACTACCGGCTTTGCTTAGAATACTATGTCGAACCCGAAAATATACTTCAGAACAAATCAACACGGGAGCCTCGACAAACATATCCATAGTGTGAGTTACCGCACCCTCTATTGAATTCTCCACGGGCACAACACCATAATCAGCATTCCCTTTTTCCACCTCTGCAAATACATCATTGATGCTATTGCAGGATAGATAATTTACACTGGTTCCAAATTTTTTCATGGAAGCTTGATGTGTAAAAGTGAGCTCCGGGCCTAAAAAAGCAACCGTTAACGGCCTCTCCAACGCAAGACAGGCAGACATTATCTCACTATATATTGCCTTCATCGACGCGTCCGCAAGCAACCCTTTGTTAATATCAGATATTTTTCGATAGACTTGGCTCTCTCGATCAGGAGCATACATGGGTAATTTTTTAGTCTTCTTTATTTCCCCAATAGCAGCACTGGCGACGCCCCTATCACTCAACAAACGTGTAATAGCACCATCAATTTTGTCGATCTTTTTTCTAAGCTCAGTTAAATTCTTCTTCATAATAAATTACCTGCCTTCTTCTGTCTCCGCATTGGAGGTCTCTTGCTCTTCATTTACATTCTCAAGAACTGGGCCCCCTTGAGGGGCTCCATAGTCTAAATCCTCTTCTTTGAAATCCTTTAGCATGGGAAGATCATCAAGTGTATTCAAGCCAAAAAATTCCATAAACTTTTCCGTAGTACCGTAAATGAGAGGCTTGCCCACTATGTCCTTTCTTCCTTTTACCTTTATAAGGCCTTTTTCCAAAAGTGTTTTAAGAACTCCTCCCACGTTAACACCACGCACAAACTCTATTTCTGCCCTGGTAGCGGGCTGTTTATATGCAATAATCGCAAGCGTCTCTAGAGATGGTCCAGTTAACCTTTCAGGTCCCGTCTGATAAAGATCCTTTATCCAGGGCATATATTCCGGTCTTGTAACAATGCGGTATCTTCCCGCTATTTCCGTAATAGTGAAAGCTCTCCCATCCCTATCATACTCCTCGTTTAAGAGAGTTACACATTCATTTACCTCTTTTGCTCCCGTCTCTTTTATCACTTCCATGATCGCCTCTCGCCTCAAGCCATCACCGGAAACAATAAGCAATGCCTCCACTACTTTTTTCATGTTTTCAATGTTTTCCATATTAGTCCATCCACCTCTGTCTCTTTATCCCTGCTTCACCAACTCAGGATTTCTCAAGATTTCTATTTCCCCAAAAGGACCCTTTTGCATAACAACAACTTCTCTCATCTTTATCAACTCAAGCACCGCCAAAAATGTCGCTATCACCTCATCTCTATCCACAGCTTCAGTAAATAAATCAGAAAAAATCACCCTTTTCTGGCCAGCCAATATATGATAAATAACATGGATTTTATCCGCAACCGTGACCTTGTCTTTTACAACTTTATGAAATGTACTTTTAGGGATGCCCTTTAATACTTTTCTGAAGGCACTTATAAGATCAAATAAACTTGCCTCGAAATAATCCCCTTCCTCTTTTATTAAAACTTTTTCGTTTCCTTCTTTGCCACTACGCAAAAACACTTCCTTGCTAGCGTCTCTCATACCCTGTAATGATGATGCCGCTTCTTTGTATTTTTTATATTCAAGCAATTTTCGAACAAGCTCGTCGCGTGGATCTTCAGCCTCTTCTTCATCTTCCGGGGTTTCGTCAGGCGGCAACAACATCCTGCTTTTTATATGCATCAATGTAGCGGCCATAACAAGGAATTCACCGGCGATATCAAGATCTAGAAGCTGCAACATTTTCATGTAAGCAAGATACTGTTCGGTTATTATAGAAATGGGGATGTCGTACACGTCTATCCGTTCTTTTTTTATCAAGAACAGTAAGAGATCAAGAGGACCTTCAAAAAAATTGAGTTTAACTTTATACGACATAAGTCCGCCGCTGTATTAGCAATATATCTGGTGCAAACATTCCTTTACTTTGGTCATTGTCTCACTTGCGACAGCACGCGCCGCATCAGCACCTTTGACCAACACTTCTTGTATGTACTCATCAGTGAGACCATCACGTTTTTCTCTTATAGGCGCAAGGAAATCGTTCAATGCGGATGTCAACTTCTGTTTCACTTCCACATCGCCCACCTTGCCAGCCCTGTAACGTTCTTTGAGATCTTCCACTTCTTCTTTGTCGGGATTGAATAAATCATGATATATAAACACAGGGTTACCTTCAACTTTTCCGGGAACGTCCGCACTTACTCTATTCGGGTCAGTGTACATGCTAAAAACCTTCTTTTTTACGTCATCCGGAGAGTCCGACAACGCAATAAAATTACCGTAGCTTTTTGACATTTTTCGATTATCCAATCCCACCAATTTAGAAACCTTTGTAAGCATAGGTTCCGGTTCGTTAAAAATATTTTCCTTATAAAGTTTATGAAATTTTCTTATAATCTCACGTGCGAGTTCTAAATGAGGAAGTTGATCTACCCCTACCGGAACATAATGCGCACCATAAAGAGCTATATCAGCGGCCTGCAAAACGGGATACCCCAAAAATCCATAAGTCGCGAGCATCCTACCCTTTATCTCTCTCATTTGCTCTTTATACGTGGTGCATCGTTCAAGCCAACCCAGAGGAGTAAGCATAGAAAAAACCATCGCAAGCTCAAGATGCTCGGGAACCATACTCTGTACAAATATTACACTTTTTTCTGGATCGACCCCACAGGCTATCCAATCTTTTACTATCTCAAATGTATTTTGTCTAATATCAGAAGGTTTTTCATACTCACTCATTAAAGCGTGCCAATCGGCAACCATAAAAAAACAATTATATTTTTTTTGAAGTTCAACCCAATTTTGTAATGCTCCTAATAAATGTCCGAGATGAAGCCTCCCGGTAGGTCGCATTCCGCTTAAAATACTCTTCATGATACTATATCTCCCGCTATCTACTTCTTTGAGCTATCTAGTCGACGTGCAATCTTTTCAATGATATAAGCCTCGATCATGTCACCTATCTGTATATCGTTCAATCCCTGAATCGAAATCCCGCATTCGAACCCTTCCCTCACCTCTTTAACATCATCCTTAAATCTACGTAATGCGGCTATTGACCCCTCGAAGATGATCTCTTTCCCTCGTCTGATCCGTGCGAGATCTTTGCGGTGTATCGTACCCTTGGCAACCATGCACCCCGCGGCGTTCCCCTTCCCCGCCGAGAAAACCTGTTTCACTTGGGCTGTTCCCTGTTTCACTTCTTTCAGAATCGGCTCAAGTAATCCTTCCATCGCTCCTTTTACATCACCTATTGCTTCATATATTATGTCATAATGACGGCAATCAATCTTTTCACTTTTCGCAAGTGCGTCCGCTTTGGGATCAGTCTTTACATGAAATCCCATAACAACCGCGTTTGATACAACCGCAAGCATAATGTCTGATTCACTTATATCCCCAACCATGGCATGAATAAAACTCACCTTAACCTCATCCGTAGAAAGGTCGTTCATTGAGGCTTGAATAGCTTCCAATGAACCTTGAACATCTGCCTTCAGTATAATCTTCAGTTCCTTAACTTCGCCCTGCAAAAATCGATCATGAAAATCCTCCAAAGAAACTCTTTGGCTTCCAAGCAAGTTGCTCTTCTTTCTCTCGGTTTGCTTAAGGGCGGATAACGTTTTCGCTTTCTTTTCATCCTTCACTACGAAAAAAGCATCTCCAGCTTCCGGAACTCCTTCCAAACCCATAATTTCGACAGGTGTAGATGGCAATGCCTTATCAATACGCACACCGCAATCGTTCATCATCGCTTTCACTTTGCCATAATATACCCCTGTTAGAACTATATCACCGGTATTCAATGTACCATTCTGAACCAGAATTGTTGCCGTTACTCCTTGGCCCGAAGTCTTTTTGGCTTCTATTACCATACCTCTCGCCCTTAGGACGGGATTAGCCTTAAGTTCTAAAAGCTCCGATTCCAGCATGAGCATCTCAACCAGATGATCAATCCCCTCTCCAGTTTTGGCAGACACTTCGGCCATGACCGTTTTTCCGCCATAATCCTCAGATACAAGTTCTTCCTGCTGTAATTCCATCTTCACTTTTTTTACATTTGCTCCAGGCACATCACACTTGTTGATAGCGACAATTATCGGAACTCCCGCAGCACGAGCGTGATGTATCGCCTCCTTGGTCTGAGGCATCACACCATCATCGGCCGCCACGACAAGAACTACAACATCTGTTGCCGTCGCTCCGCGAGCTCTCATTGCCGTAAATGCCTCGTGTCCCGGAGTATCGAGAAATGTTACCGATCCATTAGGAGTGTCAACTTTGTAGGCACCAATATGCTGAGTAATGCCACCCTTCTCGCCTTCGGTAACCATGGTTTTCCTGATATAGTCCAGCAGAGATGTTTTGCCATGATCAACGTGTCCCATAAACGTAACAATGGGTGCCCGCACCTCAGTTTCGGAATCATCGACTTCAAAATGCTCATGCATTAAGGAATCCTCGATGGACTTTGAGACCTCAAGTTCGTATCCCAAATCTTTCAGCAAGCCACTAACAAGGTCTTCCTCCAGCTTCTGATTAATACTGACAAGAATGCCTTTTTTCAACATATATTGAATAAGATCGTTTGGACGCTTATTTACTTTGACCGCTATTGCCCTGATATCGCTTGGTATTGGAAGTTGTATCTTTGTAAATTCATCCCCTTCGTACAATTTGATCTCTTCGGAAGCTATGTCCGGCTTCTTCATTGCTCTAAGGGGTCTTTTTATTCTTCTTATCTTTCGAAAATAAGGCTTTTGATGTCCACCACCGGGTCGTTTCGCCGGTCTCCCGCCGGAAGACTTGAATTTTCCTCCCTTTTTCATGCGTCCGTCGGAATTCTCATCATCATCTTTTTTACCGATAACGATGCTTGGCTTCTTACTGCCCTCAACCTCTTTTTTTTCTTCCTCAACTTTCTCAGCAGCTTTAACAACAACAACTTTTTCAAGTCGCCTCATCCCACCCTTGGCTGCAGGTTTTTCCACCGCACTTTCGCCGACTTCTGTCTGTATTTCGGCAGTCTCTATTCCTCCATCCGGTTTAGTCTCTTCATTTTTTTCTTTTTTAGATTCACTATCATCAGCCTTACCTGAAGCTTCCTTTACTTCTTTCGATGAAGCTTCCTTTTTTGCTTTTGGTTTTTTGGCAGGCGTCTTGGGTTTTTTTGTGGGTTTCTTTTTTTCTTCCTTGACTACTTTTCCTGCCCCCAGCTTAACCCTCATAAGTGCCGCTATCTTCTCATCAACAGCGCTGTTTTCATCTTCTACGTCCACATAAAGCTTACGCAAGGCCTCTAATAATTCGTCACTCTTGATGCCAAGCTCTTTGGATAGTTTTTTTACTTTTACCGACATATTATTCCTCAACTTGCTTTTTTATTCTTTTTCTTCCGACTCGTCATTTATTTGTTCTTCATCTACCGCTTCACTTTCCTCAGAATCAACTTCTTCCTCCGGCAAATCAGCTTCTT